>JACCTJ010000169.1 GCA_013812485.1 Thermoleophilaceae bacterium | reverse complement strand
GTGCTCAACGTCGACGGCGTCGGCGACCCGAAGCTCAAGATCGACAAGTACAACGCGTTCATGAAACAGCGCGACCGCGCCCGCAACGGCTTCAAGGTCTTCTACGAGGAGGACACGAACAGGCTCTCGCCCGCCGAGGTTATGCGGCTGCGCCCCGAGCCGGAGTTCGTGGTCTACGAGTAGGGCGAATCCTCGAGCAGGAGCGCGGCCAGGCTGTCGGCCACGAGGTCGGGCCGCGGATCGACGGCCGCCGCGGCCTCCTCGGCCGAGGTCCCGCCGGTGAGCACGAGGGCGGAGTCGAGGCCGGCGGCCGCCGCCGCGGCGACGTCGGCGTCGAGGCGGTCGCCGACCACGAGCGTACGCCCCTCCCCGAGCCGGTCGAGCGCCGTCTCGAACAGGCCGACCTCCGGCTTGCCAACGATCGTGGCGGTCGCGCCCGAGGCGTACTCGACGGCGACGACGATCGCGCCGGTGCCCGGAGCCAACCCCTCCGCGGTGGGGTAGACCGGGTCGCGGCTCGTGGCCACGAGGTCGCCGCCGCGGCGCAGCGCCAGCATGGCCAGACGCAGGTCGTCGTGGTCGAGGCTGTTGGTGCCGGCCACGACGACGACCTCGGCGCGCGAGGCCAGGTCGGTCCCGTTGAGCACGTGCAGGCCGGCGTCGGCGACGTGGCGGCGGATGGAGTTCGTGCCGATCACGAAGGCCGTGCGACCCGAGTGGCGCTGGTGCAGGAGGTACTGGGTCGCCGCGCCGACGGTGACGACGTCTCCGAGCGACGCCCGCACGCCGATCGACCAGAGCTTGGTCACGAAGTCCTCGTCGGCCCGGCGGGGATCGTTGGTGGCAAAGGCGACGCGCTTGCCGCTCGCGCGCAGGGCGTCGATGGCCTCCGCCACGCCCGGGGTCCCCTGCTCGCCGACCCAGACGCAGCCGTCGAGGTCGAGAATGAACTGCTCGTAGGCGGCGATGCGCGCGGAGAGGGCCACGGCCGCGGCATCCTAGGGGCCCTGCGGGCCGGGCGGGCGGCGCGCCCGCCTCAGGCGAATATCCTTATCGTGATGATCTTCGACGCCGACGACACCAGCTTCCGCCAGGCCGTTCTCGAACGCTCCGCCACCGTGCCCGTGGTGGTTGATTTCTGGGCGGAGTGGTGCGGACCGTGCCGCCAGCTCACCCCGGCCCTGGAGAGCGCCGCGGCCTCCCGCGAGGGCCGCGTCGACCTGGCCAAGGTCGATGTCGACGGCAACCCGTTGCTCTCCCAGACCTACCGCGTGCAGGGCATCCCGGCCGTCAAGGCCTTCCGCGACGGAAAGGTCGCGAGCGAGTTCACCGGGGCCGTCCCGCCGGCCGAGGTCGAGCGCTTCTTCGACGCCCTTGCGCCCTCCGAGGCCGATGAGCTCGCGGGCTCGGACGACGAGGCCTCGCTGCGCCGGGCGCTCGAGCTCGACCCCCGTCAGGCCGCCGCGGCCGGCAAGCTCGCCCGGCTGCTGCTCGCCCGGGGGGAGACCGACGCGGCGCTCGCCGCCGTCGAGCCCTTCCCGCACGACTTCCTGGCCGCCGGCCTGGCCGCCCGCGCCCGGCTGTCCCAGAACGGGCACGGGCTCGAAGAGACCTTCGCGGCCTGGGATCGCGGCGACCACGCCGCCGCTCTCGAGGACCTGCAGAATGCGTTCGCCGTCGCCGAGGAGGGACCCGACCGCGACGCCATCCGCCAGACGATGGTCGCCATCTTCACCGAGCTGGGGCCGGACGACCCGCTCGCGCGCGAGCATCGGCGCCGGCTGGCGGCGGCGATCTACTGAGGTCGGGAGGCGTCTAGGCCTTCGCGGTGGGCCCGGCTCGCGCAACGGCCTTGGCCTTCGCCTGCCGACGCCGGCCTAGCAGCACGAGCACGCCGAGGACGGCGATGACGATCAGCACGCCGGCCAGCAGGCCGCCGAGGAACCCGATCCCGCCGAGCGGCAGCGCCACCAGCTCGGCGAGCCCGTAGCCCACGGCGAGCAACACGACGACGATGCCCAGGAGGATGGCGATGCCGCGGGCGCGGGCCAGGATGCTCGCGCCGGGCGGCGGCGACACGAGGCCCATGAGGCGGAGCATGAGAAGCTGGCGTCCCGACGGCGGCGTCTGGCCGAGCTTCTCCATTGCCTCCTTGAGCTCGTCCGGCTTGCGCTCGGCCTGGGCCAGCGAGGCCTTCATCATCTGGCGCAGGTAGGGCCGCTCCTGCGGCGTGCAGGCGGCGAGCGCCTCGTTGAAGTAGCGCCGCGCGGTCTGGGGGTCGTAGCGCTCGGCGGCCCGCGCGCCGAGGACGACCCGTGCCGCGCCGCGGTGCTTGGACTCGCTCATGAGCTGCTCGTCGGTGCGGTCCTCCATCTGGGGGACGGCCTGGAGCGTGCCCGCCCGCATCTGGACCTTCATCTGGCGCTGCTTGGCCACGGGCGCCAGTTTCGCAGAGCGCGCCGGCGAGCGGTCGGGGGGCGGCGTCAGTAGGCGGTGCAGCGGGCGCGGTGGCGCGGGCGCGACTTGTAGCGCTGCACGCGTCCGCGGTTCCAGAGCAGGTGGTCGAGGGCCTGCGCGCTCAGCTCGGGGCGCGCGCGGGCCATGCGCTCCACCGCCTCGACAGCGCAGGCGCGAATCTCGACCTCCTCCGCCGAGCCGTGCACGAGGAGCTCGCCGGCGTCGATGCGGGCGAGCAGGCCGGCGTCGTAGGCCAGGATGCCGTCGACGCGAAGGACGTGGGGGACGAGGTTGTCAGCGAAGAGCGTCAGTCGGTCGAGGTCCGCGAAGCTCGAGGCGCCGGCGTGGTGGAGGTCGGCGCAGACGATCTGGGCGCGCTTGAGGAAGGGGACCCGCCGGCCACGGTAGGTCGAGACGTCGGCGAAGCAGCTCCAGGCGGCGAGGCGCTCGACGAGGGTGACAGCCGAGCCGCCGGCCGCCTCCGCCACGGCGCAGAAGCTCGCGCCGTGGTCCGCGCTCACCCGGCGGCCGAGATCGCGCAGCGAGGCCGCGTAGAGGCCCATGAGCTCGTGCTCGCGATCCTGGCCGAGCGCCGCCGCGACCTCGGCGCTGGAGATCGCCGCCAGCTCCCCGGCGCTCCACGGCCCGTGCTCGTCGAAGCGCTCGCGCAGCCCGAGCGCCATGGTCGTGAAGCCGGAGGCCCCGGCCCGCCTACGGATCTCCGGCCACCAGCCGGAGCCGAAGTTGATCGCGTCCAGCGTGAGCGCAAAGGCGGCGCGGTCCTCACGCGGGCCCTCGAGCAGCGCCAGCCGGGGATCGGGCCCGAGATGGACAGCGGGGACGGGCAGCGAGCGCGCGTAGCCCTCGACCCGGTCAACCTCGATGCGGACGGATGCCGCCCGCTCGGCTACCCACGCGCAGGCGGAGCGGACCTCTTCGACCAGGCTCATGACCGATCGTTGTAGCGCGTCCTAAGATGCTCGCGAGGCCGACGATGACCGGGAACGACTCGACCAGACCGCACGGCCAGGCCCTGCGCGTGGCCGGGGCCCAGCTCGAGAACGTGGTCGGCGACATCGAGGGCAACACCCGCCGCATCCGCGAGGCCATGGAGTGGGCGGAGGGGGAGGGGGCCGACGTGCTCGTGCTCCCCGAGCTGGCGCTGACCGGCTATCCACTCGAGGACCTGGCCCTGCGCCCGGAGTTCGTCGAGGCGACGCTCTCGGCCCTCGGTGAGCTGGCGCGTCACTCCGGGCACACCACGACGGTGGTCGGAACCGTCGACGCCGTGCGTCCCCGCCGGGCGCGGGACTCGCGACCGCGCGGAGTGTCGATCGCCGCGGCGCTCCTGTGCGACGGAGAGGTTCGGGGGACCTACCAGAAGGTGCTGCTGCCGAACTACGAGGTCTTCGACGAGGCGCGCAACTTCGCCGCCGGGCGCCGGCCGGGGGCGCTGTGGCGGATCGGCGGGACGATCGCCGGCGTGTGCATCTGCGAGGACCTGTGGTCGGGCGACGGCCCGCCCGAGGCGCAGGCGGCCGGCGGCGCTCAGGTGCTGCTCGTCCCCAACGCCTCGCCCTTCCATCGCGGCAAGCCCGAGGGACGCCGAGCGCTCGCCGCGGCGGTGGCGCGGCGCAACGGCCTGCCGGTGGTCTACGTCAACTGCATCGGCGGCCAGGACGAGTTCGTCTTCGACGGCGGGTCGATCGTGGTCGACGCCGACGGAGAGACGCTCTTTCGGGCCTCGCAGTTCGAGCCTGAGCGCTTCTGCCTCGACGTCCGGCTCGCGCGGACGCGGCCGCTGCGCAGCCGCCCGGGGGTCGTGCACGCGCGCATCGCGGCCCCGCGGCTACCCGAGCCGCCGCCACCCTCGCCGCAGCAGGCCGACGAGCTGACGCAGATCTGGCGCGCGCTCGTGGTCGGCACCGGCGACTTCGCCCGCCGCAACGGCGCGTACGCCGTGGTGCTCGGCCTCTCGGGCGGGATCGACTCCGCGGTCACGGCCGCGGTCGCCGCCGACGCCCTCGGTCCGGAAAACGTGCTCGGCGTCTCCATGCCGGCGCCGGGCTCGCCTGAGGTCGAGGCCCAGAACGCTCGGCGCGTGGCGAGCGACCTGGGGATCGAGTTCGAGCTGGTCGAGATCGACTCGGTCATGGACGCGCTGGAGACCTCGCTCGACTCGGTGCTGGATCAGCCGCCGACCGAGCGCACCCGTGACGAGCTCCGCGCCCGCGCGCGCGGTGCGCTCCTGCTGGCGATGGCCGACGAGCGCGGCCGGCTGCTGCTGGCCACCGGCAACAAGAGCGAGCTGTCGGTCGGCTCGGCCGTGCTCTACGGGGACATGGCCGGGGGCTTCGCGCCGATCCGCGACTGCCCGAAGACCCTGCTCTATCCGCTGGCGCGCCACCGCAACCTCTCGAGTCCGGCCATCCCCGACGCCGTGCTCGAGCGCCCGCCGAGCGCCCTGCGCCAGGAGTGGCTCGGCCTGCCTCCCTACGAGGTCCTCGACCCCATCGTCGAGCGCTACGTCGAGCGCGGACAGGGGCCGGAGACCATCGTCGCCGCGGGCTTCGACCGGGCGACGGTCCGCGGGGTGCTCCAGCTCGTCGACGACGCCGAGTACGAGCGCCGCCAGGCGCCACCCGGGGTCAAGATCAGCGCGCGCTCCTACGGCAAGGACCG
>JACCTJ010000165.1 GCA_013812485.1 Thermoleophilaceae bacterium | reverse complement strand
TCGGACACACCCACCGCCCCGGTCCGTTGCCGCACGACCTCGAGGAGTGGACGCTCGCCGCGCGCGGCGGCCGGCCGCCGACGCGGCTCGTGAACACGGGCAGCTGGGTCTACTCACCGCTCTTCCTGGCCACGCAGCCGAACGACAGTCCGTACTGGCCCGGCCGCTGCGTGGTCATCGAGGACGGTCGGCCGCCCGAGCTCCTGCACCCGCTGGCCGACTCCGGGCACGAGGAGCTCGCGCGAGCTCGCTGAGTCGTCCGTCAGTCGCGGCGCAGCCCGAGTAGGCCTAGGCCGGCCGCGAGCGATACCCCGGCGAGCGAGGCGAGAAGGAGCACGGGAAAACCGGTGCGGGCCAAGGTGACGTCGCGGACGGAGGTCTGACTGTCGCTCCCCCCCTGGGTCTCGCTGTTCGAGACGGCCGAGGCGTCTGCGGAGTCGGTCGAAAGCTCTTGGTCAATGTGGTCTCCGACATCATCCGCGTCGGGCGGCAGCCCGACGTCGCCCGGGGTCGGGCCAGCAGTCTCGGGTCCGTCTTCGGGCGGAAGGCCGATGTCGGGGGGGGTCGGGCCGGCGTCTGTCGGCTCGTCGCCGGTGGGGTTGTTGATCTCCGGCGGAGTTGGTCCGGCGTCGTAGCTCCCCCCGCCCGGCTTGCCGGTCGAATCGGCGGCTAAGGTGACACCGGTGGGAATGATCGCTACGAGAGCGCAAAGCGCCGAGAGCGCAGCAGCAAGTCGGCGGCACGAGGTATGTGAGGACATGGCCTTTCTCCTGGGTGAGTGGTTGATGGACGCCGGCATGGGGGAGACACTCAAGTCAGCGGCCTGAGCCCGCTTCTGCTGAGGGCCTTGGCGCGTCCGGGCGCGAGAAGTCCAAGAAGCGGTTGCCGCTCCATCCGATGTTCCAGTGTCCACGGAGCCACTCGCCCGGCTCGGTCAGAGTGTCGAAGTACGTGTCCTTCCCGCAGTCGAAAACCGCATTATCGCACCGTCTGACGCTGTAGTTGCTCTTGTCACCGCCGTCCGCGTAGCACATCAAGTCGAGACCATCGTTGCAGTGCCACTTATCGCCGGATGAGCGCGGAGCCGCGTACTGGACCGCGCCCATGTTATGTCCGTTCTCGTGCATCCCGACCCGCCAGTTCCAGCAGATCCTCGTGCCGATGTTGCCCCAGACGACGGCGTAGAACGGCCTGACATTGTGGCGGTTACTTGCCGACTTGGTGTCGTCCCCTTCGATGTTGCCGAGTCCACAACCCCGTTCGACCGGATCGTCGTACCAGACCAGATACTTGCCCTGCCGGGAGTCGTGGCCGGCCCTCTTGAGATCTGCCTGGATGATTGACCAGTCGTCCCGGGCGGCCGTGGTCCTCGTCTCGAGGGCTCGGATGTCGATCTCGCCCGAGGACTTGCAGCGAACCCGGTAGTCGGCGCCGATCCTCCCCTGGCTCGAGCTGAGAGCGTCCGCGTTCAACCGATGGCTCATCCGGCGCATGTAGGTGCGAATGCGCTCGTACATCGACTTCGAGAACCGGTTCGGTCGGTCGGATGGATGCACGTAGAGCACCTGCAGGCGGGGCAGGTCGGCGCAGTTGAGGCCTCGCTCCGGGTGAGCGCCGCCGGCGGCGGCATCGGCCGCGGTCACCGGAGGCTCGGGGTCGAGCCCGTGGGTCTTCACGACCTGACCGCCGGCGAGCCGGATCTCGAGCAGACCGTCGGATGCCCTTCGCGTCGGACCGAAGGGCTTGACCTGCACGAACTGCCCCGGTCGCGCGCCCGCGAGCGCCTGGTCGATCCGGGCGTCGACGCTCGAAGCCTGGTGGGCGGCGGCGGGTGCGACGAAGACCGCGCTGGCCAGAGCCATGGCGGCCGCTAGGAATATGCGTCCTTGCATCTCGGTTCTTTCCGGTCGTCGGAGGTGGAAGGTCGGCATGGCCCCGCGGAGAGTGCGGTTTCGAGCCGTCTTTTGTGAAGGAGTTCCGAGCACGCGAAACTCGCCCCCCTGCCAGGCGGAGAACTCGACATGAAGACGCGGTCTCCGGCCGACGGCGCGGAACCCGCGCCGAAAGATCAAGCAGTCAGGTCGTGCGGAGCGCCGCGCGTTACGCGGCGACCGGCGAAGCTACGGCCGGCGCGCGCCCCTGCCCTGGCCGGCCCGAGGCCGGCGTCCGTTCCCGCCCCCGCCGTTCTTCGACCGCGACGTCCCGGAGCCGTTCCCGCTCCCGGCGCCGTTGCCCGCGGGGCGCGTCCCCCTTCCGCGCCCCCGAGCGCCCTGACCACTCACGGGCGGGGCTCCGTCGATCGGCGGCGCGGCGCCTGTCTCCTCACCCTCCGCAGCGGGCTCACGCGGCTGCTGGGCCCACTCCTCGTCGAAGTCCGCGCGCCACTTTCCGCTCTCGGGATCCTGCTCTAGCTTGAGCTTGGCGCGGAAGGTCCGTCCCGAGCGGCCCTTGAAGCCCGTCACCGGCTTGGCCGTCCGCCCCACCACCGGCTCCTCACCGGCCTCGCGTGAGCGCCGCACGCCCTCCATCAGCTCCTGGACCACCGACGGCGGCAGATTCTTGCTGGCCTTGCGCTTCCAGACCACGAAGCCGCAGCCCGGGTCCTCCTTCGACCAGCACGAGTAGCCCTTGCGGTTCTCGATCACGTCGCGCCCGCAGACGGGGCACAGGCCGAGGTTGGCCCGCTCGATCTTCACGTCCTTGAGCTTGTCGAGCTCGCCGACGGTGTCGGTGGTGAACTTCGCGATGTCCTGCATGAACGCGGGGCGCGAGTCCTCGCCCTGCTCGATCAGGCCGAGCCGGCGCTCCCAGTCGCCGGTCAGCTGCGCCGAGGTCAGCGGATGCTCGCCGAGCAGGGCGACGACCTGGACGCCCTTGTCGGTGGCGTGCAGGGCGCGGCCCTCGCGCTCGATGTAGGCGACGTCGATCAGCCGCTCGATGATCGACGCGCGCGTGGCCGGCGTGCCGATCCCCGAGTCCTTCATGGCCTCTCGCAGTTCGGCGTCCTCGACGTCGCGGCCGGCGGTCTCCATGGCGGCGAGCAGCGAGGCCTCTGAGAAGCGCCGCGGCGGCTGGGTCTCCTTGCGCAGCGACTCGACCGAGCGCGTCTCCACAGACTCGCCCTGCTCGAGCTTCGGCAGCAGCTGGTCGCCGCCGGTGTCGTCCTCGGATCCCTCGCCCGGCCCGCGGGCCTCCTGGCCGTAGACCGCGCGCCAGCCGGCCTCGAGCAGCACCCGTCCGCTCGTGCGGAAGACATGACCACCGGCCTCGCCGGCGGTGCCCGCGGCGACCGTGGTCTCGACGCGCGTGCGCTCGTAGACCGCGTCGGGATGGAAGATGGCGAGGAAGCGCTTCACGACGAGGTCGTAGACGCGGCGCTCGTCCTCGCCCATGCGGCCGAGGTCGTGCTCGGAGCGCGTGGGGATGATCGCGTGGTGGTCCTCGACCTTCGCGTCGTTGACCACGCGGCCGAGCGGGAGCTTCTCGAGGCCGGTGACGTAACGCGCCCCGGCGGCGTACTCGGGAGCGTCGCGACCCACGAGCTCGGCGGTCGGACGGATCTCGGCCACGAGGTCGCCGGTCAAAAAGCGCGAGTTGGTGCGCGGATAGGTGATCGCCTTGTGCTCCTCGTAGAGCCGCTGGGCGGCCGCGAGCGTGCGCTTGGCGGAAAAGCCGAAGAGCGTGTTGCCGTGGCGCTGGAGCGAGGTGAGGTCGTAGAGGAGCTGTGGGCGCTCGCGCTCCTCCTTCTTCTCGAGCTTGGTGATCTCCCCCGGGCGGCCCGAGCCGTCCTCGCCGAGGCAGTCGCGGACGATCGCCGCCGCATCCTCCTCGGCGATGCGCCGGCCGCCGAGGTAGCGGCCGTTGTAGAGGCGCTCTCCGCCCGCGGCGAAGCGGGCCTCGACGAGCCAGTAGGGCTCCGGCTTGAAGTCGCGGATCTCGCGCTCGCGACGAGCCACGAGCGCGAGCGTCGGGGTCTGCACGCGGCCGAGCGAGACGGCGCCGTCGAAGGCCGCGCGAAGACGGATCGACGCCGCGCGGGTCGCGTTCATCCCCACCACCCAGTCGGCCTCCGAGCGCGAGCGCGCCGCGGCCTCGAGCAGCTTCATCTCCTCGCCGGGACGCAGGCGCCCGAAGGCCTCGACGATCGCCTTCTTGGTCATCGAGGAGAGCCACAGCCGCTGCACCGGCTTGTCTACGCCTGAGGTGTCGCGCACGTAAGCGAAGATCAGCTCACCCTCCCGCCCGGCGTCGCAGGCGTTGACGATGCTCTCCGTATCGCCGTCGCGCATGAGCCGGTGGAGGACCGAGAGCTGCTTCTTCGCCCGCTCGTCGTTGGGCACGAGCTTGAAGTGCTCGGGAAGGATGGGCAGATCGGCGAAGCGCCATTTCTTGAGCTTCGGGTCGTAGTCATCGGGCGGGGCGAGGCCGACGAGGTGGCCGACGGCCCACGAGATCACGTACTCGTCGCCGACGAGGTGCGACTTGTCGGCGCCGCCCTTGAAGGTCCCGGGCAACGCGGCCGCGAGATCACGGCCGACGGACGGCTTCTCGGCGATGACGAGCGTCTTCCCCATCTCCCGCACCACTGTAGAGGCCATCGTCACGCGCGGTGGCGGTGGCCGCCGCGCCGGGCTTCAACTGGCGCAGGGACCGGTGCTCACGCGGCTGCGGGCGCGCGCGAGAGCCTGCTGCACGATCGTCGCCGGGACTCCGAAGCCCGTCCGCTCGCGCGCCAGGACGGCCGCCGCGAAGATCGTCGTCACCACCTGTCCCCGGCCGTCGACCATCGGCCCGCCCGAGTTGCCCGAGCGCACGCGGCCGCGCAGAGAGGTGATGCGCCGTTGCAGCGGCCCGCGGCCGTAGGAGTCCTGGCTCGAGACGGTCTGAGTCGCTCCGAGGCGCCCGGCGCGCACCGTGAAGGGACCGTTCTCGGGGAAGCCGAGGATCGCCGCCGAGGTCCCCTCGGGCGCGCTCGCGTCGAGCTCGAGCGCCGGCGTGCCCGAGATCCCGCTCGAGCGCAGGATGGCCAGGTCGTTATCGGGGTCGTAATGGATCGCCTCGGCGTCGTGGCGGCTGCCGTCGCGCAGCTCGACGGTCGTGTCCTCCTGGCCGGCCACGACGTGCGCGTTGGTTACCACGACCCCGTCACGGGCCACCCAGCCGGAGCCCTGGACGCCGAGCCCGCAGGCCGTCCCGAGGATCCGCACCACACTGCGCCCGGCCCTGCGCACGTCCGGGTCGCGGGCGATCCGGGAGTTCGGCGGGCGGACGTCGGGCGCCGGCCCCCTGATCTCGGGAACGGGATCGAAGCGGGCGAGGGCGTTGAGGACCGGGCCCGAGGGGGGCAGCGTCCCGTTCAGCGCCCGGAGGATCGTCGAGCGCTGGACCTGGGCGCGAACCTGGCCGAGCCCGGGCGCCTGGACCGCGACGGCGGCGACGATCCAGACGATGGCGAGCGCCAGGCAGGCGATCAGGATCGCGCCACCGGCGCCGTCGAGCACGCCGAGCCGGTCCCCGATCTGCTCGCGCACCCGCGACCCGATCAGCTCGAGCCCGGCGGCGAGCAGCCCCCCGATCAGCAGCGCGCAGACCAGCGCGAACAGCGGCGCGAAGGGTGAGCGCGAGCCCTCCTCGAGCAGGAGCGGTCCCACCCGCGAGCCGATCAGGGCGCCGACCATGAACCCCGCCAGCGACAGCGCGCCGACGATCAGGCCCTGGGCGTAGCCCCACAGCGCCATGAGCAGCGCGAAGCCCAGGATCATCAGGTCGAGCCAGGTCACAGGACTGGGCGGCCCGGATCCGGCTTAGAGATCGAGCTCGAATGCGGCGATCCGGGGCGGACGGCCCGCCTGCGACTTGCCCTCGATCTCGAGCTCGAAGGGACGGTTCTCGATATCGAGGAAGGGGATCCGGAAGAGGATCATGGCCCCGCCCGTCGGGCCGAAGGAGGTGGCCGAGGCGGCGTTCGGCAGGCACTCGCCGGGGCGCAGCGGCTGCTGGCGGTAGGCGAAGACGTTCTCGGGGCTCAGCGGCAGCGGCTCGTACTCCTTGCCCCGGATGTCGACGGCCTTGATGCGGCCGGAGGTCGCGGCCTCGCCCTCCAGGTCGTCGAGCGCGCAGGCCCGCAGGAACACTCCGTAGTAGCCGCTCCCGGGGGGGGCGGGCGGGCCCCGGTAGTACTGCTTGTCCTCGGGGTCGAGCAGGTTGAGCTCGCGCGTGATGAACACCTCGTAGTCGACGCCGTCGAGCTCGGCCGCGATCCCCTCGCGAGCGGGATCGCCGGGGATGAAGGCACGGTCGTCACCGCCCTCGGCGCATCCGGAGAGGAGGACCATGGACACGAGACCGAGCAGGAGTCCGAGGCGCGGGGCGGTGGTCAAACCAGGGCGGGCGGCTCCCATCGCGCGCGCAGTCTACTCGCCGACCCGCCCCGGCTGAGGGCGCGCCTCGGCCGGCGCGGTCTCGCCCTCAGGCGCCGAGAAGCCGCGTCTGGCGAAGGTCCCGAAGCGCGGAGCCTTGCGCGCCTCGTAGCCGCCGATCGTGGCCCGGGCCAGCGGCTCGCCCGCGCCCTCCTCGAGGATCCGGCGCAGGCGGTCGAGCCCCTTCTTGGCCCGTCGGCCCAGATAGCCGCGAAAGCCGATCGACTCGCGGATTCGCTCGATCGCGTTCTCGGGCTCGGTCCACACCGTCATGGATACGCGCGTAACCCCGCTGGCCGGCTCGGTCAGCTCGTACTCCGCCCCGTAGCGGGTGCGACCGAGGCGCCCGGTGCGCCCCTCCTCGACCACCCGCCGCGGGGGGATCGCCTCGACCAGGGTGAACTCGACGTAGCGCGTGCCGCCCGGCGCGTCGAGGCGGTAGCGGCCACCGGCTCCGACCCCCACCGACCGCGGCGTCACGAGCCGGTAGTCCCTCATGTAGTGGTCGGTCCAGGCCGGGCGCGCGGCGACGTCGGCGATCAGCTCGTAGACGCGCTCGCGAGGGACAGCGATGTGGTTGTGCACGGTGACGGCGTCCATCGACAGACGATTCTACGGGGGCGGTCGCCGCGCCCCTCGCGCCCTTGCGCAGGTTAAGACGAGGTTGTACACTCGCCGCCCCCGTGGGAGGAGGAGAGATGAAGACGGTCGTGTCCGGAACGCTGGCGGGCGCCGGCACCTTTCGCTGTGAGTCCTGCGCCTACCCGGTCGCGCTGCTCGAGCGCGACCAGGTCCCTCCGTGCCCGCGCTGCGGGGCGAACGAGTTCCGCCGATCCTCCATCTTCGCCGAGCGTATAGAGGAGCAATCCGAGGTCGCCGTCGAGGCCGAGCGTCCGGGGTGGCTCGAGGAGACCCGCGGGGCGCTCGCCGAGGAGGGCGACTACCTCGCCTTCGAGCAGGACGACCAGGTGCGCGTGGTCACCCTGCACGAGGGGTTCACGCGCATCGGGCGCTCGCTGGCCGCCCACGTGCGCTTCGACGACCCGACGGTCTCGCGCCGCCATGCGGTGGTGCACCGTGAAGGCGAGCGCGTGCGGCTGCTCGACGACCGCAGCCTCAACGGGGTGTTCGTGAACGGCGAGCGCTGCGAGTGGCACGAGCTCGCCGACGCCGACGAGATCATGATCGGCCGCTTCCACCTGTACTTCGTCAGCTTGACCGGGGTTCGCGGCCGCGGCGGCCACGAGGGGGTCTGGACCGCCGCGCGCTGAGAGGGCGCCGGGCTCGCGAGCCCGGGACGCCCGCCCCGCCGGTCGAGGGAGGAGAGCGGTTCCGGGGCCCTGAGGGGTCCCGGGCCGGTCTCGCGCTCGCGTCGCCGGCTCAGCTCCCCGCCAGGTGGACACATCGGCGAAGGGTCGTATCATCGCCCTCGCGATGTCGACGACGATCGCCGTTCTGAGCCAGAAGGGGGGCACCGGGAAGACCACCGCGGTGCGCACGCTGAGCGACGTGTTCGCCCGCGTGGGCCTCGACACGCTCGCGGTCGACCTCGACCCCCAGGGCAACCTCTCCGACTACTTCGACGTGCCGGCCGACGCCGACCCGACGATCTCCGACGTTCTGGCCGGCCAGGCCAAGGCCGTCGACGCCATCCACGACGGGGTCATCCCGGCCAACCTCGGCCTCGCCGAGTCGGAGCTCGTCCTGAGCGGCAAGATGGGCCGGGAGATGACCATGCGCCGCGCGCTGCGCGAGGTCAAGCGCCGCTACGACGTCGTAGTCATCGACTGCCCCCCCTCGCTCGGCCTGCTGACCGTCAACGCCGTGGTCGCGGCCGACTACGCGCTCGTGACCACCGAGGCGCAGTACTTCTCGCTCCAGGGCGTCGAGCAGGCGCTCGAGGTGATCGAGCTCGCCAAGGAGAATCTGCATCCCGACCTCGAGTGGCTCGGCGTGGTCATGAACATCGCCGACATGCGGCTCGTGCACTCCCGCGAGGCGCTGGCCCAGCTGCGCGAGCGCTTCGGGGAGAAGATGTTCGAGAGTGTCATCCGCTCCTCGATCCGCTACGCCGAGTCGGCCGAGCGCGGTCTCTCGATCCTCGCCTATCGACCG
>JACCTJ010000257.1 GCA_013812485.1 Thermoleophilaceae bacterium | reverse complement strand
GAGCTGGAGCGCGGCCGAGGAAGCGCGGATCGCGGCCGGGGACGATCGCCACCACGTCGTGCGAGCGACTGAGCTCGAGCCGCGGACCGCGCTGGTGACCGGGTGAACGAGTATCGCTTCTTGCCCTGGGCGCGCGGCGGGCTCGGCGCCGGAATAGCCCCCGACGCCTCCGGACCTCGAGGCCGATCGACGGCGAAGGTGACCATCAGCGTGGCGCACGGCCGCGGACCGGCGGACATCGCGAAGGACGTCCACCTGGTCACCAAGGACGTCCAGCTGTTCGGGCCCGGTGACGTCGTGGGGCTCGACCCACGCCAGGTGATTCGTACCGACCCGGCCCCCGGCGCGACCGAGTTCGAGCAGAACTACTTCCCGTTGATCGAGTTCGACGCGCCCGAGCTGCCATGGCTGTTCTCACCCCTCGTCCCGGCCGCCAGCGCCCGCCAGCGCCCGTGGCTGTGCCTGATCGTGGTGCGGCAGGACCGGGCGAGCGTGGAGAGCGACCCGCGCACTCCCCTTCCCGTCCTTCGAGTCGAGGCGGCCACGCAGGAGCTGCCGGATCTCGGCGAGTCCTGGGCCTGGGCGCACGCCCAGGTGACGGGCGCCGAGGGCGACGTCGCCCAGGTCCTGCGGGACTCGCCCGAGCGCACGCTCTCGCGACTGGTCTGCCCGCGCCGGCTCGAGACCGGCAAGTCCTATCTCGCCTGCCTCGTCCCCAGCTTCAAGGCGGGTGTACAGGCAGGCCTCGGGGCGACGGTCGACGCGGTCGCCGAACCCGCGTGGGTGACCCCGGCGCCTTCTACGGTGACCCTCCCCGTCGATCACCAATGGCGGTTCACGACGGGCGGGGTCGGCGAGTTCGCTTCGCTCGCCCGGCGCCTCGAGCCGCGCGAGCTCGACGCGGCGGTGAGCACGCGGCCGATGGACCTCTCGAACCCTCGCGGCGGGCTCCCGCCGAGCGCGACGCTGGGGCTCGAGGGGGCGCTGCGGTCGCCGCTCTTCACGCGCGATCGATTGGGCACGGACACCGGCTTCGAGAGAGAGCTCGAGAAGCTCCTGAACGGCCAGCCTGGTCAGGCGAAGACGGTCGTGCTCCCGCCGGCCTACGGCGAGCACCACACGCCGCGACCACCGGCTAATCAGAAGTTTTTGACGGTCTGAGGCCCGATCTGGCTCTGGGGAGCCGGTCGGGCCTTTCCTGGGCTGGGTGATGTAGACACTAACGCGGTTGACTTTGGCCGCTGCATGTGGGATAGTTGCCTCATGCCAAAGCGCACCGGTGCCGTGCACGTGTCGACCACGCGTCGCCACTACAAGGGCAAGGTCTACGAGACCACGCTGCTGCGACGCTCCTACCGCGAGAGCGGCAAGGTCCGCAACGAGACGGTCGGCAACCTCTCGCACCTGCCGGCGCACGTGATCGACGGGATCCGTGCCGGGCTCGCAGGGCGCGTGCTGGTGGACCTCGACGAGAACTTCGAGATCGCCCGCTCGCTGCCCCACGGCCACGTCCGGGCGGTGCTGGGGGTGGCGCGCTCGCTCGGCCTCGAACGGCTGATCTGCCGCGAGCGCTGCCGCGAGCGCGACCTGGTGGTGGGGCTGATCTGCCAGGCGCTGATCGCCCCGGGGTCGAAGCTGTCTGCGACGAGGCGCCTCTCACAGACGACGCTCGGCGAGGAGCTCGCGCTCGGCGAGGTCAAGGAGGCGGAGCTGCTCGCGGCGATGGACTGGCTGCTCGCCCGCCAGCCGCGGATCGAGCGCGCGCTCGCCGCCCGCCACCTCGAGCGCGAGGGCGAGCAGTCCTTCGTGCTCTATGACCTCTCCTCGAGCTACCTCGAGGGGCGCCAGTGCCCGCTCGCCTCGCTCGGGCACTCGCGCGACGGCAAGAAGGGAAAGCTGCAGATCGAATACGGCCTGATCTGCTCGCCGGAGGGGCGTCCGGTCGCCGTCAAAGTGCACGAGGGCAACACCCAAGACCAGCAGACGCTGCCCGGCGCCCTCGCCGCGGTCAGCGAGCGCTTCGGGATCGAGCGGGTCGTCTTCGTGGGGGACCGCGGCATGATCACCCAGGCGCACGCCGAGACCCTCAGAGAGCAGGGCGTCGAGTTCATCAGCGCGCTGAAAGCACCCCAGGTCAAGGCGCTCGTCGAGGCGGGCGAGCTGCAACTCTCGCTTTTCGATCAGCGAAACCTCGCCGAGATCTCATCCGAGCGGTTCCCCTCAGAGCGCCTGGTGGTCTGCCGCAACCCCGACCTCGCCAAAGAGCGCGCCAGAAAGCGCGAGGACCTGCTCAAGGCAACCGAGGCAGAGCTCCGAAAGGTCAAGGCGATGGTCGAAGGCGAGCGCGGACGGCTGCGAAACGCCGACGCCGGCACGATCGGCGAGCGCGCCGGACGGGTCATCGACAAGTACAAGGTCGCCAAGCACTTCGAGCTTCAGATCACGGACCGCTCCTTTGCCTTCAAGCGAAAGAGCGAGCAGGTCGCCGCAGAGGCAGCGCTCGACGGGATCTACGTGCTCAGGACCACCTGCGCCGAGGGTGAGCTCGGGGCGCCCGCGGTGGTCAGGGCCTACAAGCAGCTGAAGGTCGCCGAGCGCGCGTTTAGCACGATGAAGTCAACGCTCGACATCCGACCGATCCACCACCACCTCGAGGATCGCGTGCGCGCCCACGTCTTCCTCTGCATGCTCGCCTACTACGTCAGCTTCGAGCTCGGGGCGCGCCTCACGCCACTGCTGTTCACAGACGAGAACCCGGTCGCGCCGATCGACCCGGTCGCACCCGCCGAGCGCTCCGCGGCCGCGAAGGCCAAGGCCGGCGCTCAGAGCACCCAAGACGGGCTGCCCGCCTCGAGCCTCACAGACCTGCTCGCAGAGCTCGGCACGCTCTGTCGCAATGAGCTGAGCGTCGGCGACGCCGACCACACCTTCAACCGACTCACCAGCCCCACCCAGCTCCAGGCCCGGGCCTTCGAGCTGCTCGACATGACGCTCGCCGCGTAGACAGAAACCGCCAACCCTCAGACGGCCAAACCGCACCGCCACTGAGGATCCGGCACGCCTACCGAAAAAACTTCCG
>JACCTJ010000242.1 GCA_013812485.1 Thermoleophilaceae bacterium | reverse complement strand
CGACCATTCCTCCCCCGACCCCGCCTCGGCGGCGAGCTTCTACGGCGAGCTGTTCGGCTGGGAGTCGGAGGACCAGATGCCGCCCGGCGGGCCCGGGCAGTACTTCTCCGCACAACTGCGCGGCAAGCGTGTGGCGGCGATGGGAAGCCAGCAGAACCCCGAGGCTCCGCCGATGTGGAACACCTACGTGGCGGTCGAGAGCGCCGACGACGCGGTGGCCAGGGTCCGCGAGGCGGGCGGCACTGCCTACGGCGAGGCCTTCGACGTCTTCACCGCGGGGCGGATGGCCGTGCTCGCCGATCCGGCTGGTGCACCGTTCTGTATCTGGCAGGCCGGCGAGCACCACGGCGCCCAGCTCGTCAACGAGCCGGGGGCCCTGTGCTGGAACGAGCTCACCACGCGCGATGCGGACGGCTCGAAGCCCTTCTACGCATCGGTGTTCGGCTGGCGGACGACCGCGATGGACATGGGCAAGCTCGAGTACACCCTCTGGCACGCGCCCGGCGCGGGCGAGCCGAGCGGCGAGGAGGTGATCGGCGGGATGATGCCCATGGTGGGAGAGGCGTGGCCGGCCGACCTGCCTCCGCACTGGATGGTCTACTTCGCGGTCGAGGACACCGACGCGACGGCTTCGAGATGCGAGGAGCTCGGCGGCAAAGTCCCCCAGCCCCCGTTCGACACGCCGCAGGGCCGGGCGGCAGTCCTCGCCGACCCGCAGGGAGCGGTGTTCTCGGTCATCGCGCTGACTTTCGCCTAGCCGAGCCGCCCTCCGGCCAGGAGGCGCGGGCGGCGGCTACGCCTTCCGCCGCCCCCCGCGCCCGTAGAGCAACTTGATGAACCCGCCGATCACCTTGGTCGTCAGCTTGTCGTGCGGAAAGAAGAGCGGCGAGCGCTTCGGCGCGAAGCGCGTGACAAGGATGTTGTGCGTATGGCAGTACTTCTGGATGCCCATCGGCCCGTGGCGGGCTCCGAGGCCCGACTGCTTGATCCCGCCGATCGGGACCTCGGTCGCGAAGTAGTTGGTCATGCAATCGTTGACCACGGTCGCCCCGGCCTCGATCCGCCGGGCGATCTGCTCGCCCTTGTCGCGGTCCTTGGTGAAGACGCTCGAGTCCAGCCCGAACTGCGAGTCGTTGGCGAGCTGGATCGCCTCCTCGGTGTTGCGCACCCGCATGATCGGCAGGGTCGGCCCGAAGGTCTCCTCCTTCATGATCTCCATCGAGTGGTCCACGTCGCGCAGGATTGTGGGTTGGAAGAAGATCCCCCCACCGCGCTCGTTGCGCGAGCCGCCGGCGACCACCTTGGCGCCCTTCTCGACGGCGTCGCGGACGTGGCGCTCGACGATGTCGGCCTGGTCGGCCATGGTCATCGCGCCGATGTCGATGCTGCCCGGACCTGCCGGGACCCCCTGGCGCAGCGTCCGCGCGCGCTCGGCGACCTTGGCCACGAACTCCTCGTAGACCGGCTCCTCGACGTACGCACGCTCGACCGAGATGCAGGTCTGGCCGCCGTTCTGCATGCTGTAGAAGAGCGCGGCGTTGGCGGCGCGCTCGAGGTCGGCGTCGGCGCAGACGATCATCGGATCGTTGCCACCCAGCTCGAGCGTCACCGGCGTGACGGTCTCGGCCGCCTGAGCCATGATCTTCTTGCCGGTCTCGGTCGAGCCGGTGAAGTGGACCATGTCGACGTAGTCGATCAGGGCCGTTCCGGTCCCGCCCGAGCCCGCGGCGACGAGGAAGACGTCCTCGGGCGCTCCGATCTCGCGCAACCCCTCGGCGACCAGCAGCGAGGTCAACGGCGTAATGCTGCTCGGCTTGAGTAGCACCGCGTTACCGGCCATGAGGGCCGGGATGGCGTCGCCGAAGTTGTTGATCAGCGGGTAGTTCCACGGACCGATCACCCCGACGACGCCGTAGGGGCGGTAGCGCAGGATGACCTTGCTCCCGATCAGGAACGGCGAGTGCGGATGGAAGCTCTGATCCTTGAGGTACTTCTTCGCCCGCTTGCCCCAGAAGGAGAGCGCGTCGGCGGTGTAGAAGAGCTCGAGCTGCCCGTCCTCCCAAGCCTTGCCGTTCTCGTCCGAGATGGTCTGGATCAGGCGGTCGCTGTTGGCTACGAGCCACCGTCGCAGCGCGTTCATGACCTCCGCGCGGCCGCCGAAGCCGAGTGCATCCCACGCCGGCTGGGCCTTGCGAGCGCGTGCGGCCAGCTCGCCGATCTGCTCGCGGTCGAGGTCGGGCCCGTGGCCGATCAGCTCGCCGGTCGCCTTGTTGGTGACCGGGATCGTCTTGGCGCCGGCGCCGTTCGATCGGGCTTGGGTTTCCTGCTCGACCGTGGACATGAGCGGTTCTCCCTCTCTCGCCTTTCGCGGCCGACGGGGCGCCGGGCGCGAGGGGGCCGAGTCTACCCGGAGCTCGGCCTGGTGTCCCGAGCCTGGGCCGCCTCTAGACGAGCTCGACGCGCTCGATGACCACGGGCTCGACCGGGTTGTCGCGGGCCCCGGTGGGCGTGGCCTCGATGCGGTCGACCGCGTCCATCCCGGTGCTCACGCGCCCGAACACGGTGTGCTTGCCGTCGAGCCAGGGAGCGGCCTCGGTGGTGACCACGAAGAACTGGCTCCCGTTCGTGTTCGGCCCGGAGTTGGCCATCGCGAGCGCGCCGCGAACGATCCCGTGCTCGTTGAACTCGTCCTCGAAGGTGTACCCGGGGCCGCCGGTGCCGGTGCCCTGAGGACAGCCCCCCTGGATCATGAACTCGGGGATCACTCGGTGGAAGGTGAGCCCGTCGTAGAAGCCGTCGGCCGCGAGCTTGCGGAAGTTCTCGACCGTCTTGGGCGCGTCCTCGTCGAAGAGCTCGACTTCGATCGCACCGTGGTTGGTGTGCATGGTCGCCGCGCTCATGCGCCTCCTCCGATCACCTCGAGCTTGAGCTCCCGTCCCTTGACGCGGCTCCCTGTCACCTGCTTGACGGCCGCGGCCGCCTGCTCAGCCGGAACCTCGGCGAGCGAGAAGCGCTCGAGCACGCGCACGTGCTCGACGTCCTCCCCTTCGAGGCCGGAGCCCTCGACGAGCAGCCCGACGACGTCGGCGGGCTCGAGGCCGTGGGCGCGCCCCGCCGCGATCATGAGCTTGGCGCGACCGCCCTCGGGGCGCTCGCGCGGCTTGGTGTGGCGCGGGCGGCGCGGCTGGCGAGCCGGCTCGGCGACCGAGCTCCCCGACGTGAGCTCGGCTGGAGCGGGCACGGGGTCGTCGCCGTTCGGCTCGGCGCGCAGCGCGGAGCCACGGTCGGCCGAGCCGACCGCCTCGGGCGGTTCGGGACGATCGCGAGGCACTGCCGGCGTGGCGCCGTTCTTGCCTGAGGCGGCGCTCTTGGCCGCGGCCTCGGTCCAGGGCGGGATCTCCGTGCGCGCGTTCTTCTCGATGGCCTCGAGCTCGCGGCGCTGCTTGGGTGTGATGAGCGTGATCGCCCGGCCCCAGCGCCCGACCCGGCCGGTGCGCCCGATGCGGTGCACGTAGACGTCGGGCGAGGTCGGCACGTCGTAGTTGATGACGTGGGTAACGCCCGAGATGTCGAGCCCGCGCGCCGCGATGTCGGTGGCCACGAGCAGCGGCTGGCGGCCGTCCTTGAAGGCGATCATCACCCCGTCGCGCGAGCCCTGGCTCATGTCGCCGTGGAGCGCCTTGACCCGCAGGCCCTTGTCGGAGAGCCGGCGGGTCAGGCGATCGACCCCGATCTTGGTGCGGACGAAGATGATCGCCTGGTCGGGGCGCTCGGCCTTGAGCACGGCCGCGAGCGCGTCGGGCTTCTCGCGGTCCGCCACCTCGACGTGGAAGTGCTCGACGGTGTCGATGGTGAGCGTGGCGGCGCGCACCGTGATCGTCACCGGGTCGAACATCCGCTTCTCGGCGAGCTTGGCGATCGCCGGCGGAATGGTCGCCGAGAAGAGCGCGGTCTGGCGGCCGGAGGGAGCGCTGGAGAGAATGGTCTCGACGTCCTCGAGAAAGCCGAGGTCGAGCATCTCGTCGGCCTCGTCGAGGACGACGTAGCGCGTGGACGAGAGGACGAGCTCGTGGCGGTTCATCAGGTCCATCACCCGGCCCACCGTGCCCACGACGACCTGCGGACCCTCCTTGAGCTGAGCGACCTGCGAGCGGATCGGCGCGCCGCCGAACACCGCGGCCACCGTCACTCCCCTGCGCTCGCCGTAGGCGCGCAGGGCCTGGGTCACCTGGATGCACAGCTCGCGCGTCGGCGTGAGCACGAGCGCCTGCACGTCCCCGTCCTCGGGATCGACGAAGTCGAGCAGCGGCAGCCCGAAGGCCGCGGTCTTGCCGGTTCCGGTCTGGGCCTGACCGATCACGTCGCGGCCCTCGCGCAGGGCGGGGATCGTCTGCTCCTGGATCGGAGTCGGTTTTTCGTACCCGAGGTGGGTGAGCGCTTCGAGCAGGGGCGTGGAGAGGCCGAGGTCGGCAAAGGTAGGCATTGACCACTGAGCCTATCCGGGGAGACGAGCGCGAGCGCGCCGGGGACAACGGCCCCCGGACTGGCGAGCTCCGTGCACGGGTAGACAGGGCGTCCGATGCGTTCTTTCCGCCCTCCGAACGATGGTGTCGCGCAACTCGCGCGCGTAGCTCACGACCTCGGTGCCGCGGGGCTGCTCGGCGGCTCGCTGTTCGGCCGCTTCGCGCTCCATCCCGCCGTCGGAGGGATCCGCGACAAGGCCGAGCGCGGCAAGGTCGTGAACGCCGCGTGGCGGCGCTACGGCACCATCAACGCGCTCTCGCTCGCGGCGGTCACCGCGGGCTGGCTCTCAGCCCGGGCGACCGAGACGCGCCCGGCGTTGCTCTCGAGGCGCGAGGAGAGCCTGTCGCGCGGGAAGGACGGTCTGCTCGCGGCCGTCGCGGTGAGCGGGATCGCCACCGGGTGGTCGGGCGTCCGCTTCTCCCGCCTCGCTCCCGGGGGCGCCGTTCCGCTGGAGGACGGCGACACGCCGGCCTACGAGACGACCCGCGAGGGCGCGCGACTCAAGCGCCGTCTCAACCGGCTCGGGGCGCTCACGACCGCCGCCGAGGTCGGATTCGTGGCGGTGAATGCGGCGCTGGCGCAGGAGGGACACAGCCGCCCGCCGGTGCGGCGAGCATTGACGCGACGCAGCCGCTGATGCATCGGGGAGATCCGCCGCAGCGAGCGCGGGGTCTGCTCGGCGAATCCACAACCCCCGCGACCTCCGGCACGAGCGGGAGCTCGGTCGCGGTGAGGTAGTCGTTCTGGATCTGGTGGGTGTCGGCGAAGTTGACGCCCGAGGCGCTCACGCCCACGAGCACCTGGCCGTCCCCGACCTCCGGCGCGGCCAGGTCGACGAGCCGGAGCTTCTCGGGGCCGCCGAACTCCTCGATCTG
>JACCTJ010000179.1 GCA_013812485.1 Thermoleophilaceae bacterium | reverse complement strand
CTCTCCCGCCGGACCCTCCCCTCCAGATCTCAGCGCGGACGCAAGCCCTCCTCGACCGAGGCAACCAGGCGCTCGGCCGGCTGGACGGCGTAACGCTCCTACTTCCGGACCCCGATCAGTTCCTCTACACCTACGTGCGGAAGGAAGCGGTCCTCTCGTCGCAGATCGAGGGAACGCAGTCCTCCCTCTCGGACCTGCTGCTCTTCGAGAACGAGGCGGCACCTGGCGTTCCGGTCGCGGATGCGCGCGAGACCTCGTACTACATCTCCGCGATGAACCACGGGGTCGAGAGCATCACCGGCGGCCGCCTCCCGCTGTCGACGCGACTCCTGCGGGAGATCCACGGCCTGCTTCTTCAAAGCGGCCGTGGAGCGGACAAGGCGCCCGGCGAGTTCCGGAGCAGCCAGAACTGGCTCGGCGGTCGTCGGCCCGGTGTCGCTCGCTACGTCCCTCCACCCTGGACCGAGGTTGCCCCAGCGATGAGCGACCTCGAGAAGTTCCTGCACGATGACCCTGAGGCAACGCCAATCCTTGTCAAGGCCGCGCTCGCCCACGCTCAGTTCGAGACCATTCATCCCTTCCTCGACGGAAACGGACGTGTCGGGCGACTGCTGATCACGCTTCTCCTTGTCTCTGAGGGGATCCTCCGGAGGCCGCTGCTCTACCTGAGTCTGTACCTCAAGCAGAACCGAGACATCTACTACGAGCTCCTCCAGGCGACACGGGTCGATGGTGCGTGGGAGGAATGGCTCGAGTTCTTTCTCGAAGGAGTGATCGAGGTCGCGGAGTCGACCACCGAGACGACCCGCCGGATCGTCCAGATGGTCGAGCGAGACCGACTGAAGATCCATGCCCTTGGTCGTGGTGCCCCCACCGCGCTGCGTGTCCACGACCACGCGGTCCGGTACGTTCTTCTGCGCGTCACGCGAGTTGCCGCACTCCTAGAGCTCACCGAGCCGCCCGTGTACGCCGCCGTTGGCCGCCTCGAGGAGATCGGAATCCTCAGTGAGGTGACGGGACGGCGACGCGGGAAGGTCTATGCCTACGACGAATACCTTGCTCTTCTCAGCGAGGGCACGACCGAGCCTCCTCCTTCTTGAGCACAGGTGCGTCGACCCGCTCGTAGTCCAGCCCGCGCGTCAACCGCTCGAGCATGCCGGGTGTTGCGCTCCGCACTCGGAACGAGCCCGGAAGCCGGATCGCGCGCCGCCGCGAACGAGTTTGCGCTCGGCGAGCAGAAAGAGCTCGCGCTCGCTCGTCGGATCGTCCTCGAACGGGCGGCCGACGCCTCGACACCGCGCACGCGACAATGGTGGCCGCGAGCCCGCCACCTGCCGAAGGAGAACCGACATGGAGCTGATCGACCGGATCAAGCAGGACATTGATGACCGTCTCGAGGAGCTGCGGCCGCAGGTCGAGGAGATCCCCCGGCTCGAGGCCGTCCTCGCCGCGCTGGGTAGCACCGCCGGAGGCGAGGGTCAGACGAGGCGCGAAGGCTCAGTGTCGCCGGGTCGCGGCCGCAAGCGCGGCGCGGGCGCGGGGCGCGGCGGTGCCACGCGCGCGAGTACGAAACCGCGCCGGCGCGCTCGCCGCGGCCAGCGGCGCGAGGAGCTGCTCCAGCTCGTGGCCGGCTACCCGGAGATCACCATCGCCGAGGCGGCGCGCCAGATGGGCGTGTCCTCCCCGCAGGTCTCGACCCTGGTCCGCCGGCTCGAGGAGGAGGGCGTGCTCGAGCGCTCCGACGGGCGCTTCGTCCTCGTCGCTCCCGCCGCGTTCGCGGCCAGCGCCGGCGAGGGCGCAGCGGCTGCGAACGGCGGCGAGCACGACGGCTCACCACTGGACGCCGACGAGTCCGCGCCACCCGCCCCCGAGGAGATCCAGGGCCCCGGCGCCGAGAGCATGGCCGGCGAGGAGGGGATCGCCGGAGCCGAGCCGGCTCGCGACGAGGCCGGACGCCCGCCCGCGACCTGAGTCGAGCCCGCCCGGCCCGGCCCGCGGCGGCGAGCGGCCGGTCAGCGGTTCCCGCGCGCCATCGCCTCGAGGTCGAGGGCCTCGTCGAGCGTC
>JACCTJ010000166.1 GCA_013812485.1 Thermoleophilaceae bacterium | reverse complement strand
GCTCCTGCGTCGCCTCGAGCGCGCCGAGACCGACCGCCAGGCGCGGGCCCTGCGCCGCCAGCTCGACTTGGTATCGGGAGAGATTCGCGGCCTGCGCGGGCAGCTCGAGGCGCTCGAGGAGCGGACCGACTACGCACGCGTCTCGGTCACGCTGACCGACGAGAGCTCGAGCGGCGCGACGGGCACCCCCAGCAGCACGGAGTCGGCCCTGGACGACGCGGTCGGGAGCCTGCTCGCCGCCTTCAACTTCTCGCTGCGCGCGCTCGGCGTGCTCGTCCCGCTCGCCGTGGCCGGCGGGCTCGCGTGGCTCGCGTTCGCCGCGGTGCGGCGGCGCCGGCGCGAGGCCGTGCTGGGCTGACCCCGGCCCGCGCCCGCCGGCTCATATCCTCCGCTGGCGTGAGCGCGATCGACGCCCTGGTCCACTGCCTGCGCCCAGCGCGGGAGGCCGCCGAGGGAGCGCTCGTCCTGCTCCACGGCCGCGGGGCGAGCGAGCTCGACCTGCTTCCCGTCTTCGACAAGCTCGACCCCGAGGGACGCCTCTACGGCGCGGCGCCTCGAGCACCACTGACGCTCCCCCCCGGGGGCTTCCACTGGTACGTCGTCCGGCGCGTCGGCTTCCCCGACCCCGAGACCTTCTGGAGCTCCTACCGCCTGCTCGAAGGGTGGCTCGAGGCATTGCCCGAGGTCACCGGCGTCCCGCTCGAGCGCACGGTGCTCGGAGGGTTCTCGATGGGCGCGGTGATGAGCTACGCGCTCGGGCTCGGCGCAGGGCGCCCCGCGCCGGCTGGCGTGCTGGCGCTCTCGGGCTTCATCCCCACCGTGGAGGGTTTCGAGCCGGGCCTCGAGGCGCGGCCGGGCCTGCGGGTCGCGACCGCGCACGGCACCCACGACCCGGTCATCTCTGTCGACTTCGCGCGCGCGGCGCGGCGTCGGCTCGAGGCAGCGGGGGTCGATCTCCTGTACCGCGAGTTCTCCGGAGGGCACTCGATCGACCCCACGCTGCTGCGGACGCTAGGGGACTGGCTCAGCGAGACCGTGTCGGCAGGCAGTCGCCGCCGCGGGGGACAGCCTCGGAGAACGGGCTGATCCGGGCCCGCCGTAAGTACCGGGGGAGCTGGACGGATAACGTGACGATGATGGCCGATCGAACGCGCGTCCGACTGACCCAGTTCACCCAAAAGGCCGGCTGCGCCTCCAAGTTCACCCCGGCCTACCTCGAGCAGGTCTTAAGCGGCTTCGCGCCCGCCGACGCCGACGGCTTCGCGAGCGGGATGGAGAGCCACGACGACGCCGGCTACATCGCCTTCGGCGGCGGCCTCCTGCTCCAGTCGGTCGACTTCTTCACGCCGATCGTCGACGATCCCTACCGCTTCGGGCAGGTCGCCGCGGCCAATGCGCTGTCGGACATCTACGCGATGGGCGGCGAGCCGCTCACCGCCCTCAACCTCGTCGCCTTCCCCTGCGAGCTCGATCCCGAGGTCCTGCGCGAGATCCTCGCGGGCGGAGCCTCGAAGCTCGACGAGGCGGGGGCGCGGCTGCTCGGCGGGCACTCCGTGCAGGACGACGTTCCCAAGTACGGCGTCGCGGTCACCGGCTTCGTCGAGACTGAGCGGGTCGTGCGCAACCGCGGCGCCCGCCCCGGCGACGCGCTCGTCCTCACCAAGCCGCTCGGCCTCGGGATCCTCGTCACCGCGCTCAAGCGCGAGCGCGTCGGGGAGGAGGAGATCGAGGACGCTGTCGAGGCCGCGACGCGCCTCAACCGCGGCGCGCGCGACGCCATGCGGGCGGTCGGTCCCTCCGCCGCCACCGACGTGACGGGCTACGGCCTGCTCGGCCACGCGGGCGAGATGTTGCTGGGGGCGGGGCTCGGGGCGGTGGTGCGCCGCGGGGCGGTGCCGGTGTGGGACGGGGCGCAGGAGCTCGCGGCCGAGGGCTGCTACGCGGCGGGCCTCGTCGCCAATCGAGAGCACCGGGCGCGCGACGTGGTCGCGGACGGGGTCGGTGAGGAGGACCTGCTGCCGCTGTACGACCCGCAGACGAGTGGGGGGCTGCTGATCGCGGTGGACCCGAAGCGGGTCGAGGCCCTCGTGGCCGAGCTGGAAGCGCGCGGCGAAGTCGGGGCTGTCGTCGGCGAGGTCACCGACGAGGCGGTGTTGCGGGTCGCGCCGTAGAGGCCTTCGAGAGCGTGCACGCGGCCGGTGCGGTCCTGTCCGACGCGACGCGACGCGAGTAACCGTCTTGGGTTCATAGGCCCGCGCCAATACGCACCCTGGGCGAGGAAACAGCCGCCTATACTCGTCGACGTGGCGAGCCACGTCATTCTCTTCTCTACCGACTCCTGCACCTTCTGCGTCCACGCGAAGTCGCTGCTCATGAAGCGGGGGGTAGCGTTCGAAGAGGTCAATCTGGCAGAGCACCCAGAACTGGAAGCCGAGCTGGTCGATGTCACGGGGCTCACGAGCTTCCCCCAGATCATCGTCGACGGCGAGACCCTCGGCGGCCTGAACGAGCTCAGGGCCGCCGACAAGAGCGGGACGTTGGCCTCATGGAGCGCTGAGTAGGCGAGGGTCGGCGCAGCAGCCGGTGGTCGGACATGTCGCGCCGCCACCGCGAGAACCCAAGGAACCCTTACGGGCACTTCACCTGCAAATCGATTTCTTTCGGCCGTCGGTGCCGCGCAGGTGTCCCGCAAGACCCGCCCGGTGATGTGTTTCGGTGACGGGCGACATGCGGGACACGTCCGAGAATGCCCTTTCCCGGACACGCGGTCCATCGTGAACCTGCGTCGGCACGAGGGTCCTTGAAGAACGCCACCTCCGTGTCAGCGGGAACGCTGGCTTCGTGTCAGTCGCTTGCGCCGCCTTCGTGCCAGTGGTCCGGCGCGGAGTTCCAGCTCGTCAGTCGAGTTCGAGCTCGAGGTAGCGATTCGGAAGTTCGCGGGCCCGTCGGAGGTTCGCTACGTATCCGTTGGACGGTGTGCGGAAGCGGCTGGCGTGCGGGTACGTGCTGTGGGTGGTTCTGCGGCCTTGGGTCAGGGCTTCGCGAGTCTCGATGCTCGGCTGTACGGTGCCGCCTTCGTCGACGAGCACGCCTTGATCAATGAGACGCATGAGGCGATCGCGCTCGTCGGCGGTGAACTCGTCCCAGTAGCCGTTGCGGCTGTGGCCGCGCAGAACGCGTAGCAGCGCGCGGGCGTCGTCTGCGTCCAGCGGGTCGGCGGCTCGGGCGATGGCCTGCGTGCGGTCCGGGTCAAGCGGGCTGCTGGCCGGAGCAACCTGGCTGTGCGCGT
>JACCTJ010000157.1 GCA_013812485.1 Thermoleophilaceae bacterium | reverse complement strand
GGTCACGGAGGATGTTGCGGCCCTTGACGGTGTCGGCGCCGGTCGTCAGCAGAACCTCGTCACCGTCGAGCAGGAACCAGATCGGCACGACGTGCGGGCGGCCGTCCCGGCGTATCGTGGCCAGCTTGCCCGTGCGCGTACCCGCGGTGAGAAAGGCGCGACGCTCCTCGTCGGACATCTCGTGCATGGGCTGGTCCTACCTCCTTGCGAGGTGCGCCGAACCCTCCGCGCCGCGGGTAGTCGGCTGGGCCGGGCGCCCACCCCTCGGACCTCGGGAGACGCGGCGCCGCCCTGAGGGTCCGAAAAGCAGCTCAGCTAGGACGCAGGGAGCGACGTGTGCTTAAGCACACGAGCGACCGAGGACAAAGCTGAGCGCCGCTTTGCAGGACCCTCAGTTCTCGGAGCCCAAGCGGTCCCAGCAGTACAGCTCGACCGCCTCCGAAGCCAGCGCCATCGTCCGCTCCGCCGAGAGCCACGGCAGCACCGTGTCGAGCGCCTGCTCCTCGCCCATGCCGGCGTCGAAGGCCTCGTCGCCGCGGAAGCCGGCGGCGATCTTGAGCGCCTCGCGGCGATGCTCGCCGAGGCTCGCGAACGCGCCGACCAGGAACTCCTTGGTGGCCACCGGGCGGCCGACGTCGAGCGAGGCGTGCCACGCCGCGAGCATCGACAGGTCGTCGTCATCGAGGTCCTCGATGGCCTGCGCGTAGTGGTTCTCGAGCTCGTCGTCGGGGATCTCGTCGACCCACGCGTGGACCACTCCGCCCAGCAGCTGGCGACGCGCCTCGCGGCCGACCGACTCGGCGACGACTCGAATCGCTTGCTCGGGCTCGATGAAGCAGAGGGGCATCCGGTCTTGGTCTCCGATGGTCGCGGGATGGTGCTGCCGAGCCAGCCTAAGGCGCTGCGCGGACGGAAGCTCAGGCGCGCCTCAGGCCGCGGCGAGGCGGGCACCGGTCCGCTCCGGCGGCCATGAGCAGAGAGCGGCGCGACCGGGGCAGCCCCGGCACAGATCCGTCCCCGGGGTCGCGCTCGGCTCGTGCTGACCGGCCACGAGCTCGCCCACCAGCGCGCCCAGGCGCGTTTCGAGCCGACCGCTATCGGAGGCCTCGTAGGCGGCGAGCACGGGCTCGTGCGGACGGTCGAGAAAGACGTGCGCGACCTCGACCCGATCGGCGCCGCCGCGCAGTCCCGCGAGCGCGTACACCAGCCGCTGGGTCGCGTAGGCCTCAGCGCAGAGGGCCTCGAGGTCGACGCCGGGGCTGATCCGGTCGGTCTTGTAGTCGACGACGAGGGCGCTCGGCCCCTCGGCGCAGTACGCGTCGATCACGCCCTCGACGAGCACCGAGCGGGCGCTGCCCTCGGCGGCCTCGATCTCGAACGGGAAGGTGAAGGGCAGCTCCCGGCGCAGCGTCCGCGCTCGCGCCATGCGTGCGCTCAGCGGTGAGCCGAGGAAGCCGCCGACCAGACGGGTGAGCTCGTCTACCTCGCCCTCGGTGGCCGCGGCGCCCCCCGCGCGCAGGCGCGCGGCGACGTGCTCAGCGCGCGGTGCCACCGGCCGGCGAGGGTCGCTGCGCTCTAGCAGCTCGTGGGCGACCGATCCGCGGGTGAGCGCGCTGAGGGCGCTCGCGGCGCCCTCCCGTGGGGTGGAGTGTGCGGCCCCGGTCGGCTCGCCCTCGGGGCAGAGACGGAGCCTGCGCTCGAGGTAGAAGCGGTAGCCGCAGCGGCGATAGCTCTCGAGCGCCGAGTAGCTGATCCGCGTCACCTGGTCGGCGCCCGGCGCGGCGAGCGCCCGCGGGCGAGCCTGGCCGAGTGGGTGCGGAACGCCGTCCGTCGAGCCGGGCGTACGGGGCGTACCGGGGGTACCGGGGGTACCGGGGGTACCGGGCGTACCGGGCGTACCGGGCGTACCGGGCGAAGCTTCGTGCATCGGCGAAGCGGTGTTCGGGTCCGCTCTCGACGCGCCGGGCGCCGGCCCCACGGGGCGCCCGGCCGGCGCCCGGGTCGCCTCGAGCGGCACCCGATCCGCCGGCGGGAGCACCTCCCCGAGGTTCGCCGGTGAGAGCACGCGCCACGCCACCGCGGCCTGACGTCCCTCCCACGAGCGCACGCATCTTCCCTCG
>JACCTJ010000148.1 GCA_013812485.1 Thermoleophilaceae bacterium | reverse complement strand
CATCGGACCCTCGCGCCAGCGCACGCGCAGCTCCTCGACCTCGTCGCGCGCGCTCTCGCGCGTGAGGATGTGCAGGCGGTCGCCGGCCTCGATGCGGGTCGACCCACGCGGCAGCAGGGCTTCCTCGCCACGGACGATCACGTTCACGAGCGCGTCGCGAGGTAGGCCGAGCTCGTTGACCACGCGTCCGACCACCGCCTCGCCCTCGCCCACCGGGTACTCGATGACCTCCGCCCCGAGGCGACGGATCGCGCCGACCTCGATCAGCGGCCGCGGCAGCGCCGGCTCGTCGGCCGTCACCGCGAGCGCGCGGGCCAGCGGCTCGAAGGTCGCGCCCTGCACGAGCGTCGAGGTCAGGACCACGAAGAAGACGATGTTGAAGAAGACGTCGGCGCGCGGGACCTCCGCGATCACCGGGAAGGTGGCGAGCACGATCGGGATCGCGCCGCGCAGTCCGGCCCAGCCGATCAGCAGCGACTCACGTGGCGGGAAGCGCCCGATCCTCGTGGCCACGAGCGCGGCGACCGGCCGCGCGACGACCGCGAGCACCACCGCGAGCAACAGCCCATCTCCGGCGATCGGCCCGAGGTCGCTCGGGAACACGAGCAGCCCGAGGGTGAAGAAGAGGACGATCTGGCTCACCCAGCCGAGGCCGGCGTGGAAGTCGGTGATCGTCGCCCTGGCCGGCACGCGCGCCCCGCCGAGCGCGAGGCCCGCCAGGTAGACGGCGAGGAAGCCCGAGCCTCCGAGCACGTCGGCGGCGCCGAAGGCGATCGCCGCGGTGGCGACCGAGGCCACCGGGTAGAGGCCGCTCGAGACGAACGGGACGCGGCGGAACGCCATGACGGCGCCCTGGCCGCAGGCCGCCCCGGCCACGGCGCCGATCCCGAGCTCCTCGACGAAGAGGATCGCCATGTCGCCCAGTCCGTAGTCCGGGCGCCCGATCCACTCGATGAAGCCGATCACCAGCAGCACCGCGATCGGGTCGTTGAGGCCCGACTCGGCCTCGAGCGTTCGCGCGATGCGGCGCTTGAGGCTCGACCCGCGCAGGACCGAGAAGATCGCCGCGCTGTCGGTGGTCGAGACGATCGAGCCGAGCAGGAGCCCGTAGAGCAGCGGCAGGTCGAGCAGCCACGCCGCGGCGGCGCCGACCAGTCCCGCGGTGATCAAGGTGCCGATCGTGGCCAGCGACACGGCCGACCAGAACACGGGGCGAATCTCCGGCCAACCGGCCGTGAGCCCGCCCTCGAAGAGGATGAGCGCGAGCGCGACGACCCCGATCGTCCGCGTCAGCTCGAAGTCGTCGAAGACGATCAGGCCGAGCCCGTCGGAGCCGATGGCCATCCCGAGGGCGAGGAACAGGATCAGGCCCGGGACGCGCAGCCGGCCGGCGGCCAGCGATGCGGCGATCCCGAGCGCCAGCAGCGCTCCGGTGACGAGGATCAGAGCGCCGTCGGTCATGGGGGCGGCCAGTCTAAGTGGGCGCTTGACGGCCGGGGCGAGCGGGTAACGGGCCGGCTCGGCCGATCCGGGAGACTGTCGCGGTTCCGTGATCCTTCGCCGGCGCAACGCCGGCCCGGCCTCTGCTCCTCCATGCCCTCCACGATCTCCCTCCGGACCTCCCTCGGGCTGGCGCGCCAGACCGAGCGGATCCTCCCGCGCTTCGACGGATTGCTGGCGCTGGCGGCGGCCGTGATCGTCTTTGCCGCCCTGCTCGCGTCGTGGCTCACCGGAGGTTTCACGATCGACCTGCCCTGGGCGCCGAGCCTCGACCTTCGCCTGGCCTTCACGCTCGACGGCCTCGGCGCGCTCTACGCCCTGCTGGCCAGCGGGGTCGGGATCGCGGTGTTCGCCTACTCGATCCGCTATCTGCCGCTGCATCTCGAGCACATGAAGCGACCGCTGCGCGACGGGCGGTCGTTCTACGCGCTGCTCGTCCTCTTCATGGTCTCGATGATCGGCCTGGCCACCGCTCAGGACCTCGTGGTGATCTTCGTCTGCTTCGACCTGACCGCCGTGTGCTCGTACTTCCTGATTGGCTTCGAGCGCTCCGAGGCCGAGGCCCGCTGGGCGGCGCTGATGGCGCTCGTGGTCACGGGCGCGACCGCGGTCCTGCTGCTGCTCGCCGCCGTTCTCCTCTACGCCGAGCTCGGCACGTTCTCGGTCCCCGAGCTCGCGGCGCGTGCGCAGCCGGGCCCGACGCTGACCGTGGCCGGCGTCCTCATCGCCGTCGCCGCCCTGGCCAAGAGCGCCCAGGTGCCCTTCCACTTCTGGCTGCGCCGGGCGATGGTCGCGCCGACGCCGATCTCCGCCTACCTGCACTCAGCGGCCATGGTGGCCGCCGGCGTGCTCGTGCTCGGCCGTCTCTACCCGCTGCTCGCGCCCACCCAGGCGGTGCTCGACGGCCTCGTGGTGGTCGGCTTCGCCTCCGCGCTCGTCGGCGGGACGCTGTCGCTCGCCGAGGACCGGCTGAAGCCCATCCTCGCCTACTCGACGGTGTCGCAGTACGGCTACGTGGTCGCCCTCTACGGGTTGGGCGGGGCGGCCGGAGCGACCGCGGCCGCGTTCTACGTGCTCATGCACGGGGTGGCGAAGTCGGCGCTCTTCCTGACCGCCGGCGCCGTCACCGAGGCCGCCGGCGGCGAGGACAGCCTGCGGCGCCTCGGCGGGCTGTGGCGCTCGATGCCGGTGCTGGCCGGCGCGAGCCTCGTGGCGGTCGCGGCCATCGCGGCGTTGCCGCTCACCCTCGGCTTCTTCGCCGACGAGCTCTTCTTCAAGGCCGCGCTCGCCCGCGGGCCGATCCTCACCGTGGTCGCCGTGGCCGTGGCGACGCTGACCTTCGTCTACATGTTCCGGTTCTGGTCGCGTCTGTTCCTCGGGCCGGCACGAGCCGAGGGGACCCCGCTCGCGCCCGGGCTGGTCGTGCCGCCGGCGCTGCTGGCGCTCGTACTGCTGGTCGGCGGGGTGGCGGTGGGTCCCTTCGAGCAGCTCGCCGAGGCGGCCGGCCGGTCGAGCATCGGGGCGCCGGCACCGGTCGAGGCGGCCTACCACCTCGACCTGCGGGCGACGAACCTGCTCGCGCTCGGGACCTTCGCTCTCGGGGGGGTCGGCCTGTGGCTCGAGCCGCGCCTGCGCCCGGCCCTCGAGGCGGTCGGCGGCCTCGGCGCGCGGCTGGGACCGGAGCGCCTCTACACGTATGGGTTGCGAGGGCTGAACCGCCTGTCCGACCGCGTGCACGACGTCGAGGTCCGCGACCTCCGCAGCCGGGTCGCGGCGGTCCTCCTTCCCGGTGCCGGCCTCCTACTCCTCGGCGCGCTCGTGACCCCCTGGGAGGGGCGCTACCGCGTGGGCGCGGTGTCGCTCGACGACCTGGGCCTGGTGGCCGGCCTTCTCGGCGCGGCGGCCGCGGCGGTGGCCACGACCCGTCCCAAGGAGCACCTCGGCCTCGCCCTCACGCTCTCGGGGACGGGCTTCGCGCTCGCCGCGGTCTACGCCCTCCTGGGAGCCCCCGACGTCGCGCTCGTCGCGGTGCTGGTGGAGATCACGCTGTCGCTGCTGTTCTTCGTCACGCTCGCACGCCTCCCCGCCGGCGTGCTGCGCCGGGAGGCCGGGTTGAGGCTACCCCTCGGCCGCCGCGTGCGCGACACGCTCTTCGCCACCGTGGCGGGCCTGAGCGCGTTCTTCGTGGTCTGGAGCGTCACCTCGACCCCGAAGCCGTCGAACCCGGTCGCACCCGAGCTGATCGCGCGAACCGACGACGCGCACGCCAAGGACGTCGTGACGGCGATCCTGGCCGACTTCCGCGCCCTCGACACCCTCGGGGAGATCACCGTGCTCGCCGCGGGCCTTGTCGCGTTGACCACGTTGCTGCGCCTGCGCTCGGCGTGACGCTGCCCACCCAGACGCTCGCGCGGCTCCTGCTCGCGCCTCTGCTCGTCCTCGCCGCGGGCATGCTCGTGAAGGGCTACACCGACGTCGGCGACGGGTTCGCGGCCGGGCTGCTCGCCGCCGTCGGCTTCGTCCTCCAGGACGTGGCCTTCGGTCAGCGCCGGGCCGAGAGCCTGCTGCCCGTGCGCTGGGCCTACCGGCTGGCGCTCGGCGGGCTCGGCCTGGCCCTGGCGGTTGCGGTCGCGCCCATGCTCGCGGGAGAGCCCGTCCTCAAGCACCGGCCCGAGCCCGGCGTGAGCCCGGTGAAGGTCGGCACGCTCGAGCTCATCACCCCCGTGCTCTTCGACGTCGGGGTCTGCCTGCTCGTGCTCGGCACGGTGGTCACCGGGCTCCACCTGTTCGCCCATCCGGGTGAGGAAGAGGAGCAGCGCTCGTGATCCTGCTCCTCGCGGCGACGGTCGGAACGCTGTTCGGCTCGGGCGCCTACCTGATGCTGAAGCCCGACCTGCTCAGGATCGTCGCCGGTCTCGTGCTCGTGTCGAACGCCGCCATCCTGGCCCTGCTGGCCGCCGCCCTCGACCGTGGTCGCGCCCCGATTCTGCCGCTCGGCGACGGGGCGGTCTCAGACCCCGTCGTCCAGGCGCTGGCGCTGACCGGGATCGTCATCGGGCTGGCCGTCGCGGCTCTGCTGTTCGTGCTCGCCTACCAGGTCTACGCCACGAGTGAGACGATCGACCTCGACGAGCTCTCGCAGCTCGAGACCCGCCGCGAGCAGGAGCTCGAGCAGGAGGAGGTGTCGGTGTGAGCCCCGTCCTTCCTCTGATGATCGCCTGGGTCGCCGCCGTGGTGCTCGCCCTGCTCGACAGCCGCCGGCGCTGGGTGGCGTGGCTCGTCGTGGCCGCCCTGGCCCTCGTGTTCGCGTCCTCGCTCGCCCTCCTGCTCGACGTCCTCGCCCACGGACCGCGGACCACGGTCGCCGGGGGCTGGCCGATGGGCATCGGCATCGTCTTCTCGGCGGACGCGCTCGGGGCCACATTCGCCGCCGTCTCCGTCGGAGTCGTGCTCGCCGCCGTCCTGTTCGAGGCGCTGCACGGCACCCGCTCGCGGACCTTCGGCGCGCTCGCCCTGTTCCTGACCACGGGCCTGTGCGGGCTGTTCCTGACCGGCGACGTCTTCAACTTCTACGTCTTCTTCGAGCTGGCGATGATCGCCGCCTACTCGCTCACCACCTACGGCCAGGAGGCGCGCCAGCTTCGGGCCGGCCTGGTGTTCGCAGTCGTCAACCTGCTCGGCTCGTTCATCTTCCTGATCGGCGTCGCCGGCCTCTACCGGGTAACCGGGACCCTGACCATGGAGCTCGTAGCCGAGCGCGTCGCGACCGTGGACTCGGCCGCGACGGTCCCGATCGCGATCTCGCTGCTCGTGGCCTTCCTGGTCAAGCTCGGGCTCTTCCCCTTCCACTTCTGGCTGCCGACGGTCTACGCCAGCGCGCGGCCCGCCGTGGCCGCGATCCTCGGCGGCGCGCTGGCCAACATCGGGGCCTACGGGCTGCTGCGCTTCGGCGCCGACATCCTCCCGGAGACCCTTCGCCTGGGGGCGCCCGTCCTGCTCGTCCTCGGGATCGCCAGCCTCCTCTACGGCAGCCTCCAGGCGGTGGCGCGCCGCAGCGCTCCCGGCGTCCTCGCCTACTCGTCGATCGGCCAGGTCGGCTACGTGATCGTCGCGCTCGCCATCGGGGGCCCGGTGGGCTACGCCGCCGCGATCCTCTACGCCGTGGTCAACAGCCTCAACAAGGCGCTCCTGTTCCTCGCCTCGGAGCTCCGCGGCTGGCTCGTCGGGCTGGCCTTCGCGGTCGGCGCCCTGAGCGTCGCGGGCGTGCCCCCGGCCGCCGGCTTCCTGGCCAAGCTCGAGGTGCTGCGAGCCGGCGTCGAGCAGGGAGCCGTGGTGCTCGGGCTGCTCGTGCTCGGCAGCGCCCTGTCGTTCGTCTACATGTTCCAGATCTACCAGCACGACTTCTGGCGCGAGGAGCGCTCGGTGCCGGCCGGAGGTCGCGCGATCGGCGCGGTGACCGCGAGCGTGGCGGTCGTCGTGCTCGCGCTGGGCCTCTGGCCCGAGCCGCTGCTCGCCGTCAGCCGGCGCGCGGCCGCCATGCTCGCGGGCGGCGCGGGATGAGCCCGGGCCGCGCGGGCGAGGCCGGGTCCGCGCTCGCGGCGCTCGTGCTGGTCTACGCCCTGACCCTCGGCAGCTTCGCGGGGCTCGACCTCCTGCTCGGAGCCTTGATCGCCGCTCTCGTACTGTTCGCCCTGAGGGGCTTCCTGTTCGCGCATCGCGCGCCGGGCGTCGGGGAGCTCGCGCGGCGCGCTCTCGGACTTCCCGCCTTCCTGCTGATCGTGGCCCGAGAGGTCTTGGTGGGCACCTGGCGCGTCAGCGTCGCCGTGCTCCGGCCCACGCCGGCCCACGTCAGCGGCCTGGTCGCGGTCCCCATGGACGAGCGCAGCGACTTCGGAGTCGCAGTGTCGAGCATCGCGATCTCGCTCACCCCGGGCGAGCTGGTCGTCGACCTCGACTGGGAGCGGAGGGTCATGCTCGTGCATGCCCTCGACGCGGCCGATCCAAAACGGGTCCGAGACCAGCAGCGGCACCTCTACGAGCGCTACCAGCGTCCCGTCTTCCCGTAGATGCACGCGCTCGTGCTCGACCTCGCGGTGCTCTGGATCGCCGGGCTCCTCGGAGCCTCGGTCGCGCTCGTCGCGCGCCGCTCGAGCCCCGCAGAGCGGATCCTGTCGCTCGACACCTTGGTCCTCGTCCTCGTCGGCCTGCTGGCGGTGTTCGCGGCCGACCGGCGCGAGACCTACTACCTCGACGCGGCCCTCGTGCTCGCGCTCGTGGCCTTCGCGGCCACGCTCGCGGCCGCGCGCTACTACGACGAGTCGCACCCGTCGTGAGCGGCGTGCTCGTCTGGCTTGTCGACGCGCTCGTCGTGCTCGGCCTCGTGGTCATGACCCTGGGAGTGGTGGGCATCTACCGGATGCCCGACGCCTACACGAAGCTCCACGCCCAGAGCAAGGCCGTGGCCCTCGGGGTGATCTGCCTGCTCGTCGCCGCCATGCTCAGAGGTGAGTCGCCGACCGCGCTGCGGGGGCTGCTGGTCGCGGCCTTCCTCCTGGTCACCGCGCCGGTCTCCGCGCACGTCGTCGCGCGCGCGGCCTGGCGGGCGGGCGAGCCGATGAAGGGGGAGCGGGTGATCGACGAGTCGGGTCCGACGCGCGAGGCGGACGCCCCGGAGCGCTACTAGCTCGACATCGTCACTCGCGGCCCGTCAGGCGATCGGCCAGAGCCCTGAAGAAGTCAGACCTGGTCACGACCCCCGTGACGCGACCGTCCTCGTCGAGGATCGGGACGATCAGGACGCGGTGGTGGAGGAAGGTCTCCGCGAGCTGCGCGTCGGAGAAGTCCGGCCCCGCCGCGGTCGGCTCGGTGTTGGCGTAGCGGCTGACCGGATCGCGACGGCACTCGAGGCGGCGCTCGATCACCTCGTCGATCGAATGGGGGACGAAGGCGGCCGAGCGCAGCTCCCCGAAGTAGCCGGGAAAGAGAGCGCCGATCAGCTCGCGCTCGCCGAACAGGCCCACAAACCGCCCGCGGTCGTCGACCACCGGCAGCGCGGGCAGGCCGCTCGCGACGATCTCGTGCACGGCGTCCCCGACCTCGCGATCGCCGGCGAGCGTTGGCACCTCGCGGACGAGGGCTCTCTTGAGGGCGTCGGGACTCATCCTCGTCGACTACAGATAGCGCACGGCGATGTAGCCCGTCGCCATCACCATCGACAGCAGGGTCACCGGCAGCCCGACGGCCAGGAAGCCGAGGAAGGAGATCGGCTGGCCCGCTCGCTCGGCGAGCCCGGACGCCGCGACGTTAGCCGCCGCGGCGATCAGCGTCGCGTTTCCCCCGAAGCACGCCCCGAGCGACAGCGCCCACCAGTACGCGTCGTCTCCGCCGTCGCCCGCCTGGAGTTGCTCGACCACGGGGATCATCGCCGCCGTAAAGGGGATGTTGTCGACCACACCCGAGCCGATGGCCGATATCCAGGTGATGCCGAGGAGCTCAGCCGTGCGGTTGCCACCCGTGATCCCGCCGATCCCCTGGGCGACCTCGTCGATCGCGCCGGTGACCTCGAGCGACCCCACGAGCACGAACAGGCCGAGGAAGAAGAACAGCGTCGCCCACTCGATGCCGCTGAGGGCCTCCTCCACCGGCTGGCGCGAGGCCAGCAGCATCGCCGAGGCGCCGGTGAGCGCGACCGTGGCCGGCTCGAGCCCGAGGGCCTGGTGGGCGAAGAAGCCGAGGATGGTGAGCACGAGGATCGGCAGCGTGCGCTTCAGCTCGGCGGGGTCCTCGATCGAGCGGCGCGCGTCGAGCGACATCACCTTCTCGCGGTTCTCCGCGGCGATCTGGAGTCGTGGCCGGTAGACGGCGTAGAGGACGCCGATCACCACGACGAGCGTGAGCGCGGCGATCGGCGCGAGGTTGACCAGGAACTCGTTGAACGACAGCCCGGTCGCGCCGGCGATCAGGATGTTGGGCGGATCGCCGATCAGGGTCGCGGTGCCGCCGATGTTCGAGGCGATGATCTCCATGATGATCAGCGGGATCGGCGGGAGGTCGAGGGTGTCGGCGAGCAGGAAGGTGATCGGCACCATCAGGAGGATGGTGGTGAGGTTGTCGAGGAAGGCCGAGAGCACCGCGGTGGTCCCGGTGAGCGCGATCACCACGGGCAGCGGCCGCCCGCGGGCGAGCTGGCCGGCCCGGATCGCCATGTAGTTGTAGATCCCCGTCGGCTCGGTCAGGCGGACGACGAGCATCATCCCCGCGAGCAGCCCGATCGTGTTGAAGTCGATCGCCTCGATCGCCTGCTCCTGCTCGATGACGCCCGCCACGACGACGGTCGCCGCCCCGATCAGCGCGACCTGGGTGCGATGCACCCGCTCGCTGGCGATGACCGCCAGGGCGACGAGGAAGACGATCACGGCGAATGCCATCCGCTCTTCTTAGCAACGCGGCCGGGGCACCGGCCCTCGGCTCGACGCTACGCCGGACCATCGCCGGGCCGCCCTACACTGAGGGGAATGTCGATCCTCGCGCAGGTCCAGGCCGACGCGGTCGTCGCCCTTCGGTCGGGCGATCGCCGGCGGGCTCAGGCCCTGCGCCTGGTTGCCTCGGAGCTCCAGAAGGCCTCCAAGGAGGCCGCGGCCGGCGGCATCGATGCCGCCGACGAGCTCGCCGTCCTGCGCCGGGAGCGAAAGCGCCGCATCGAGGCCGCGGAGGCCTACGCCGACGCCGGCCGCGACGACCTCGCCGGGTCCGAGCGGAGCGAGGCCGAGCTGATAGAGGCCTACCTTCCGGCCGAGCTCTCCGACGCGGAGCTCGAAGCGCTCGTCGGCGACGCCTTGGCCGAGTCGGGCGCCTCCTCGCCCAAGGAGATGGGACGGGTCATGTC
>JACCTJ010000105.1 GCA_013812485.1 Thermoleophilaceae bacterium | reverse complement strand
AACCGGGGGCGCGGCACCCGAGCCCTATCGGGCAATCTCCGACTATCAGCTTCAGACGGTCGTCCGGGGTGCGATCGAGAATGCGAAGGAGCGGGTGCGCCCAACTACAAGGCCGCCGTGCCGCAGTTTTACCGCGGCCGCATCCAGCTCCTCTTGCCGCTCTGCCTAGCCCCGATCTTGCACCAAGATGAGCGCCCCGGCCTGAGCCGGGGCGCCGTTTCGTCCGACTGAGCAGGGATTCTGTGGGTTGTCGAAGCCCAGTCTCCGAGCTCAGGAGGATCACCTTGAGGGTGCAGCGCGATGGCCGCAGTTTCACCGTAGAAGTCACGGCGGACGGAGAGGGGTTGGTCTCCCACGCCGGGTCGGCGCTGCTGGCGCAGGTCGCTGACAAGAGCGGGCTCACGCGGGCGCTGTCGGGCGAGCTGGCAGCACTGCGTGAGCGCCGCTCGGGCCACGACCCGGGACAGGTCGTCCGCGACCTGGCGGTGATGCTCTCAGACGGGGGTGACTGCCTGGCCGACCTGCGAGCGGTGCGCGACCAGGCGCCGCTGTTCGGTCAGGTCGCCTCGGACTCCACCGCCTTTCGCGTCATCGACGCGATCGCCAGCGACCCCGACGGGCTCGAGCGCCTGCGCATCGCCCATGCCCGCGCGCGAACGCGGACGTGGGCGCTCGCCGGCGCGCCCAAGCGGCTGACGATCGACCTCGACGCCACGCTGGTCGGTGCCCACTCCGACAAGGAGGGCGCGGCGGGAACGTTCAAGGGCGGCTTCGGGTTTCACCCGATGCTCGCCTACGCCGATGAGTCCGGCGAGGCGCTGGCCGGCGAGTTGCGGCCCGGCAACGCGGGCGCGAACACAGCCGCCGATCAGATTCAAGTGGCCGAGCAGGCCATCGAGCAGATCCCCGCCGAGCACATCGAAACGATCGATCTGGTGTTGCGCGTCGACAGCGCTGGCGCGACGCACGAGCTGCTGGACTGGTGTTGCGAGGGCCAGATCCGCTTCTCCGTCGGCTATGACCTGACCGAGACCGTCCGCCGAGCGATCCTGCAGATCCCCGATGACGCCTGGGTTTGCGCGCTGGATCAGGACGGCACGCAGCGGCGAAACGGCCAGGTCGTCGAGCTCACCGACGGGCTCGACCTCACCGGCTGGCCGCAGGGCTCGCGGGTGCTCGTGCGCCGCGAGCGCCCGCACCCCGGCGCCCAGCTGTCGTTCTCAGATCACGACGGCCACCGCTTCCAGGCGATCTTGACCGACCAGACCGACACCGACATCGCCGCCATCGAGCGCGGCCATCGTCGGCGCGCCCGCGTCGAGGACCACATCCGCAACGACAAGGACACCGGCCTTTCCAACCTTCCGTTCCGCGACTTCGACATGAACGCCGTATGGCTCTGTCTCGTCCTGATCGCCCACGACCTGCTCGCCTGGACTCAACGGCTGCTGCTGACCGGCGAGCTCGCACGCTCAGAGCCCAAGCGCCTGCGCTACCGACTGCTGCACATCGCCGCCCGCCTGGCCTTCCACGCCCGCGGCGCCGCCCTGCGCCTGCAGCGCAACTGGCCCTGGGCGGCAGACCTCGCCCACGCGTTCGCGCGCCTCAGAGCGCTTCCCGGGCCCGCCGGCTGACCCGCCGGGCGCCCGCGACCACGATCCCGCCGACCGGCGCACAAGCGCCCGGCAACGCCCTGCGCTCATCCGGCCGTCAACCCCGGACTGCACTGCCTCGGCGTGCCACGACAAGCTCACCGACCGCCCGTTGCGCTGGCTTCACCCGCGGGACACCCGTGGGCATCACTTCGCGAGCTTGCTGCACGATCGAGGCTAGCGCGAGCACCGTGAGCAGCGCGAGGGCGCCGAACAGCAGCAGCCCCGCGCTGTTGTCGTGCGGCGTGAGGAGATCGCGCGCAAAAGCCTGGACCCGGCGCGGCTTGCGCGACGGGATCGGCCGCTCGCGGACGTCGCCGTCGGACTCGACGAGCCCGACCCGGCGACCGTCGTTGATGCTGACGCCGGTGAAGCGCCCGTCGATGCAAGGGCCCGCGAGCGACGGCGCGACGATGTCCGCGAGCGAGGTCACGCGGGTGTCAGGCCATTCGCGGGCCACCTCCTCGGCCATCGTCGCATCGAAGATCGTGAGCAGGAGCGGAACCTCGCGGGAAACTGCTCGGACCATCAGCGCCACCCGGAGCACGATTGCGTCCGTCCGCGCGACGACGGCGACCGAGTCAACGCCGCCGTTGAGCGCCTCTCGGACGTTGCCCTCGCTCGGCTCGCGCAGCCGCGAGACCCGAGCGCCCGAGGCCTCCACCGCCCGCGCCGTCTCCTCACTCAGGTCCCCGTCGCCGATGACGACGACGGTGCGCCGGTCGCTTCCGTCACCGGCCGCTGCCTGGCCATCGCTCGTCCGCGGCACGCACAGTTGTTTCGCGGCGGTTCACAAGACTCCTTCGGCGACGTCGGAGCGGGACTGCAAGGCCCAGCGTGGGAAGTGATCGTTCGCGCATGACTCAGTACTCCTTCGTCTGTGGCGCGGCCAGATCGCGCCTGGCCGTGTTTTGGCTCCGACGCAACGGCGGAATGAACGGCCGCGGCGACTTCGCCGTTGTGGTTCTGGCGGACGGCCTCCTCGCCGTCGCATGCCGCCGCAGCGCTAACCGAGCGCGCGCTTGCACCACCAGTCCTTCTGGCTCGGGGTGCTCGCGGACTCGCAGCAGCAGAGATGGTCCCAAAAGGCGAGCACTTCCGCTTCGTCGGACGAGAGGCGATACTCCTTCTGTAATGTCGGCTCCTCTCGTCCACCTCGTGACCCACGATCTGGAGTTGCTCGACGCCGCGATCGACGATCCTCCGGCGCTCGGGCGGTCGCGCGGCTGCGATGTAGCCGAAGCCTGGGACGTATTTCCCAAAGCGCTTCGGCTGACGCGCGACGCGGTCGTCGCCGATCCAGACCTCACACCGAGATGGGAGGGTCGCGGCCTCCCCACCGCCGCCGTTCGCGAGCTTCTCTGCGAAGCGGGCGCCGCGCCGCATGTGCGGACAGTCCTTGCGCCCACTTTCGTCGAGCCCCGTCCCTCCGTGCGTGTGCTGGAAAAGTCCGGCTTCGTGCAATCAGGGGAGGCTCCTGACGACGAGATCGGCAGGGACTCGCCACCGCCTCGACCGTACGCAAGCACCCTGGCGGCACCGCTGGCGACGTGGCCAAGGCGCTGGACACCGTCACCGGCGCCGCTTGGTGCAGCGGCGAGCTGAAGATGGCCGCACGACGCTGCAAACCGAGTTGCGTTTCCGCCGTCGGGACGATCGTGCGCCTGCCGACGGCTGGTCGGTAGGCATGATGACGCCGGCCCCCGCGCGTCTGGTCCTGGGCCCAATTCTGCGCTACGTCGGTGACGACGAGGCGACCCTCTGGGTCGAAACCGACCGCGCGTGCGCGGTGGAGGTGCTCGGCTACTCATCCCCGACGTTTTGCGTGGCGGGCCACCACTACGGCTTTTTATCGGTGAGCGGTCTGGAACCGGGGGCGTGCGTTCCCTATGAGGTCCACCTCGACGGCGAGCGCTGCTGGCCGCTGGCAGACAGTCCCTTCCCCCCGAGCGTCATACGCACGCGGACGCCCGGCCAGCCGCTGCGCTTGGCCTTCGGGTCGTGCCGGGTCACCCTGCCGCACCAGCCACCGTACACGCTGAGCAAGGACCGCGACGACCGCGGTCGCGAGGTTGACGCGCTCCTGGGATTGGTCGAGCGCCTGCGAACCCAGCCGCCGCACGAGTGGCCCGATGCCCTGCTGCTCCTGGGCGACCAAGTCTATGCCGACCAGGTCTCCCCCGAGACGGAGCGCCTCATCGAGGAACGCCGCGGGAGCGGCGACGCAAGCGCGGACGACCCGCCGCAGGGGGACGTCGCCGACTTCGAGGAGTACACCTGGCTTTATCGCGAGGCCTGGAGCGATCCCGCGACGCGCTGGCTGCTGTCCACCATCTCCAGCGCCATGATCTTCGACGATCACGACGTGCACGACGACTGGAACACGTCGTGGGCATGGGTGCGGGAGATCCGCACGGTGCCGTGGTGGCACGAGCGGATTCTCGGTGCCTACATGTCGTACTGGGTCTATCAGCACCTCGGCAACCTCTCCCCTGCCGAGGTCGCCGAGAACGCGCTGCTAGCGGACGTGCGTGAGGCACAGGACGCCGAGGAGATCCTGCGCGCCTTCGCGAAACAGGCCGAGGAGGAGACCGCGGGAACCCGCTGGAGCTACCACCGCGACTTCGGACGCAGCCGGTTGCTCGTGCTGGATTCCCGTGCCGGCCGCGTCCTTGACGAGGAACGCCGCGAAATGCTCTCGGAGGAGGAGTGGGCGTGGGTCGAGGAATGTGTCACCGGCGACTTCGACCACCTGCTGATCGCGACGACGCTGCCGCTGCTGCTGTCCCACGGTCTGCATCACCTGGAAGCGTGGAACGAAGCAGTCTGCGACGGGGCCTGGGGCCGGACGG
>JACCTJ010000102.1 GCA_013812485.1 Thermoleophilaceae bacterium | reverse complement strand
GGTGAGAACGGCGCCGGCCCCCTCGACCGGGGCGTGGGCGCCCGGATCGCCCGCCGCGTGCCCCAGCTCGGCGAGCTCGCGCGCTCGGACACGGGCCGCGCGGCGGGACTGGCCGGCGCGATGATGGGCAACAACCTCATCGCCCTCGTCACCACCGTCCTCTTCGCACGCCTGCTCGGTGCCTCGGGCTACGGAACGCTCGGCGCGCTGCTGGCCGCCTTCGTGATCCTCATGGTCCCGGGCTCGGCGCTCCAGGCCACGGTGGCGCGCGAGGTCAGCCACGAGCTCAGCGAGGGCAGCGAGGTCGCCGGCGCGGGCGTGCACCGCTGGATGAGCCATCTGACCTTCGCGCTCGCGGTGGTGGTCGCGGTCGCCGTGCTCCTGCGCGAGCAGCTCGCGGCCGTGATCGGCGTCGAGGTGGCCTGGGCGGCGGCGGCCACGCTGCCGACGGGCTGGCTGTGGCTCATGCTCTCGGTTCAGCGCGGCGCGCTCCAGGCCGTCCAGCGCTACCGGCTGGTCGGCCTCACGCTGGTCGGCGAGGCCGCGCTGCGACTCGTGTTCGGCGTGGCCCTCCTGCTGCTCGGGCTCGGCGTGACCGGCGCGTTCCTGGGGACGACGATCGCGCTCGCGTTGCTGGTCGTCGCCTACACCGTCCCGCTACGCCGCCTCCTGCCTCCCCCGCGCGACGCCGCGGCCCGGGCAGCCGTGCCCGGCATCCGCCGCCTGATCGCCCGCGCGCGGATCCCGGTCGTGGCCTTCGTGCTCCTCGCCCTCCTCCAGCACGTCGACGTGATCATCGTCAAGCACGTCGCCGCGCCCGACATCGCGGGAGCCTACGTGGCCGCCTCGGTGGCGGCCAAGGCCGTGATCTGGCTGGCCATGGGGCTCGGCTTCTACCTCCTCCCCGAGGCCGTGCGGCGCACCCAGGGCGGAGAGGACGCCCGGCCGATCCTCGTGCGCACGCTCGCACTGCTGGCCGTCGTGGCCGTTCCCCTCGTGGCCTTCTATGCCCTGCTCGCCCAGCCCCTGCTCGAGCTCGTCTTCCGGTCCGGGCTGACCGCCGGCGCCGCCGCGCTGCCGCTGCTCACCGCGGCCATGGCGCTGCTCGGCGTCGGCTACCTCGGGGTGCAGTACCTGCTCGCCCTCGGGCGCCGCAGCTTCCTGGCCCTGCTCGCGACGGCGGCGGCGGTCGAGCTGATCGTGCTCCCGAGCGTGGGGGCCGGATCGCGGGGCGAGGCCGCCCCGGCCCAGCTCGTCGACGTCGCGCTGGTCCTGCTCGGGCTTCAGCTCGTCCTATCGATCGCGCTCCTGTGGAACGCGGCGCGGGCGCGCCGCGCCTTGCGCAGCGCCGACCCGCCGCTCGTCGCCGAGGCCTGACCGCCCGACGCCCGCCCACCCGGCTTCGCCGCGCGGCGACAGACCGAGGCGTCGCGCCACCCCTCGCCGGACGTGGCCTTCGCCTGGAGCCGGCTCGTCGAGACATCCGGCCGCATCCCGATCGCCGCGCTGGCGAGCGAGCTCGCGGGGACGACGCCGAGCGAGTTCGTGGCCAGCCGGCTTCCGGACGGCTTCGGCTTTCGCTGCCGATCCTTGACGTGGTTCACATTCGTCCAAGACGGGCGGGCCGGGCGAGCGTAGTCTGGCGGCATGGACATCTACCCAGTACTCCAGTACCGCGACGCCCACGCCGCCATCGACTGGCTCGAACGGGCCTTCGGCTTCGAGCGTAACGCCCTGCACGACGGTCCGGACGGGAGCGTCGCTCACGCCGAGCTCCGCCACGGCGACGGCATGGTCATGCTCGGCTCCACGCCGTCGGACGGCGGGCGCTTCGGCGACCACTCGGGCCAGGAGTGGACGTACCTGGTGGTCGAGGATCCGGACGCCCACTTCGAGCGGGCCAGGGCGGCGGGGGCCGAGATCGTCAAGGAGCTGACCGACCAGGACTACGGCTCGCGCGACTACAGCGCCTGCGACCCGGAGGGCAACCTCTGGAGCTTCGGGAGCTACCGGCCGGCCACGAGCGGGTAGATGGGCGACCGCGCGGGTGCCACCCGTTCGTAGGCCCAGCCGTCGCCCCTACGCGCCCGAGCCCTCCACCTTCAGGAACGCCTCGAAGCGCTTTACGTCGCGCTGGTACCCGCGCCGCTCCTCGCTCCCCTCCTCCGCATCGTCCAGGCCTTTCTGGGCCTCGTCGCGCCGAGACTCGAGGTCCGAGCGGTCGAGGTCCTCGGGCTTGTGCGCCTCCTCCACGAGCACGAGCGCCGAGTTGTCGATGACCTGGAGGTAGCCCTCGGCCTGGGCGAAGGTCTCGATCTCGCCGCCGTCTCGGTGCAGGCGCAGCTCGGTCGGCTCGAGGATGGCCATCAGCGGTGCGTGGTTGGCCAGCACGCCGATCGAGCCGGTCGCGGTACGGGTCGAGAGCATCTCGACCTCGTCGTCGAATACCTTGCCCTCGGGCGTGAGGACCTCGACCTGGAACGGGGTGCGGGCCATGGCGGTGAGCTGGACGGGCGACCGGCCGGCGGCTACTCGTCCGAGTCCTTTTCCTTGCCGGAGTCGTCCGAGTCCTTGTCTCGGTCCTTCTTCTCCGAGTCGCCGTCGTCCGAGTCGCCGGAGTCCTCGTCCTCCTCGCCGCGCTCGGCCGTGACCTCGTCGATGCCGCCCTTCATGTAGAAGGCCCGCTCGGGCAGGTCGTCGTGCTTGCCCTCCACGATCTCCTTGAACGCGCGGACAGTCTCCTCGACCGGCACGTACCTGCCCTCCGAGCCGGTGAACTGCTCGGCCACGAAGAACGGCTGCGACAGGTAGCGCTGGACCTTGCGCGCTCGCTGCACGGTCTGGCGATCCTCGTCGGAGAGCTCGTCGACGCCGAGGATGGCGATGATGTCCTGGAGCTCCTTGTAGCGCTGGAGGGTCTCCTTGACCTGGCTCGCCACGTCGTAGTGCTCCTGGCCGACGATGTCGGGCTTCAAGATCGTCGAGGTCGAGTCGAGCGGGTCGACCGCGGGGTAGATGCCCTGCTCGGCGATGTCCCGGGAGAGCGTCGTGGTGGCGTTGAGGTGGGCGAACACCGAGGCCGGCGCCGGGTCGGTGAGGTCGTCGGCGGGGACGTAGATGGCCTGCACCGAGGTGACCGAGCCGTCGCGGGTCGAGGTGATCCGCTCCTGGAGCTGGCCCATCTCGGTCTCGAGCGTCGGCTGGTAGCCGACCTGCGAGGGCATCCGGCCGAGCAGCGCGGAGACCTCGGAGCCCGCCTGCACGAAGCGGAAGATGTTGTCGATGAACAGCAGCACGTCCTTGCCGACCTCTTCGCGGAAGTACTCCGCCATCGTCAGGCCCGACAGCGCGACGCGCATGCGCGCTCCTGGAGGCTCGTTCATCTGACCGAAGACGAGGATCGTCTTGTCGAGGACGCCGGACTCGGTCATCTCCAGGTACAGGTCGTTGCCCTCGCGGGTCCGCTCGCCGACTCCGCAGAAGGCGGAGAGGCCGCCGTGCTCGGTGGCGATGTTGTTGATCAGCTCCTGGATCAGCACCGTCTTGCCGACACCGGCGCCACCGAACAGGCCGACCTTGCCGCCCTTTGCGTAGGGAGCCAGCAGGTCTACGACCTTTATGCCGGTCTCGAGGATCTCCTGCGAGGGAGTCAGCTCCTCGGCGCCGGGCGCCGAGCGGTGGATCGGCCAGCGCTCGTCGCTCTCCACGGGCGGGCCGTCGTCGATCGGCTCGCCGAGCAGGTTGAAGATGCGCCCCAGGGTCCCCTCGCCGACCGGGAC
>JACCTJ010000088.1 GCA_013812485.1 Thermoleophilaceae bacterium | reverse complement strand
GGTTTGGCACCTCGATGTCGGCTCGTCGCATCCTGGGGCTGGAGTAGGTCCCAAGGGTTGGGCTGTTCGCCCATTAAAGCGGTACGCGAGCTGGGTTCAGAACGTCGTGAGACAGTTCGGTCCCTATCTGCCGTGGGCGTTGGAGAGTTGAGAGGAGTCGTCCCTAGTACGAGAGGACCGGGATGAACGGACCTCTGGTGTACCAGTTGTCCTGCCAAGGGCATCGCTGGTTAGCTACGTCCGGACGGGATAACCGCTGAAAGCATCTAAGCGGGAAGCCCACCTCGAGATGAGCTCTCCCATCCCCTTGAGGGAGTAAGAGCCCTGGAAGACCACCAGGTGATAGGCCGGCGGTATACGCGCAGTAATGCGCTCAGCTGACCGGTACTAATGCTTCGAGGGCTTGACGGTTGTTTCTAGCTCAGTGAGCATTTGTCGACTGTGCGGTTCTCAAGGGCCGACGAGAGTCGGTTCGGTCTCGCCGTGTCTCGGCGGCCATAGCGAGGGGGTTCACACCTCTTCCCATTCCGAACAGAGAAGTTAAGCCCCTCAGCGCCGATGGTACTTGGCCCGCAAGGGCCTGGGAGAGTAGGTCGCCGCCGGCTTGCCTGGGAGTCGCCCCGTCCGGGGCGACTCCCTTCGCTGTTCGTGAGCCTCGGGTGTGCCGCCTAGACTGAGCGGCGTCTTGTCGACCCTCGCGATCATCCTTCTAGCCGTAGGCGGGACCCTGGCGCTCCTGTTCCTCGGAGGTTTGCTCTACAGCGTCCGTCGCCGGCGTCGAAACCGCACGAGCGACGTGCACCACATCGCCGAGGCGGACCGGGCGCTCGAGCGAGCCCGAGCAGCCGATCGGGGATGGGACCGGGCCAGGCTGGACCACGCCGCGCGGGAAGCCTTGGCCGCTCAGCGCCCCGGCCGGCGCTACGAAGAGCTCCAGCTGGTCTTGGTCGACGACCGGCCGGGCGTGTCCGAGGACCGCGCGCACCTGATCGCGGCCTCCGAGGAGGGCGAGGTCCGCATCGTCCTGCGCAGGCGCGGTGAGGACTGGGAGGCCGAGCGCCTCGGCTGAGGCGTGCGGCGGTCGGCGCGGCGGGTCTGAGCCGATGCCGGGCGGGCGGAGGCCGGCGCGAGAGCTTCGTCGAGCTCGGGCCAGAGCAGGACGACCCTCCCCGGGCGCGCGTGGGAACCACCGGCCAGGCGTCGCGCTAGTGCGCGGTTCGAGCAGGTGCCCCCGCGATCCACGCGGTGCGCGCCTGTATCGCGACGGCGCAGGCGAATCTCGCCGAAGCTAACGAGCTCGAGAAGGACCGCGAGCAACTCGTGCAGGTGGGAGAGGACGTGTATGTGGAGGAAGGTAACGAACATGTGTTCGCGGAAGGTACGGCGACGATCGGACGGCTGCACCGCCGTCTGCACGAACGCTTGCAGGGGGCTCCGATCGCGGCCGCGACCGGCCCCGGAGGTGCGCGAGCGGCCCACCGCGGGACCGGCGCCGAGCGCTCGCGCGGTACGCTGCCGCTCGGTGACCGAGGCCTTCATCCACCGTCTGCGTGTCCGCTACTCCGAGTGCGACCCGCAGGGCGTGGTCTTCAACGCGAACTACGTCACCTACTTCGACATCGCGCTGACCGAGCTCTGGCGCGAGGCCGTCGGGCCCTACGCCGAGATGATGGCCGGAGGTGCCGACATGGTCGTAGCCGAGACCCGGGTGCGCTACCTCGCCCCCGCGCGCTTCGACGACGTGCTCGACGTCTCGATCGTGCCCACGCGACTCGGCAACACCGCGATGACCACGAGCATGGAGGTCCGTCTCGGCGAGACTCTCGTCGTCAAGGGCGAGATGCGCCATGTGTTCGTCGACACCGGCTCCGGCCTCAAGCGCCCCATCCCCGACGACGTGCGCCGAGCACTAGAGCCCTACGCCGGCGAGCCCGACGGCTCTGCCGGCCCACCCGACGCGGCGCGCCCGGGCGCCGACGCCGAGCGCTCCCCAACCTCCGCTGTGCCGCGTGGCGAGGTCCCTTCCCCCCAGGCCTGCGCTCCCTAGGCGGTCGGCGGGCAGATCCCCGCCGTACGCCCTTGATCCACCGCCGGATCGTCGCGCCGGAGCGCTGCGGGAACAGGCCCTCGAGCTCCTCGAGGGCTCCTCGAGCGTGGTCGAGGTCATCCA
>JACCTJ010000150.1 GCA_013812485.1 Thermoleophilaceae bacterium | reverse complement strand
CAGCCTCGGCGCACGCGGCGCTTGTCGCGACGGCGCAACGCCCCGGTTCCGCTCGACGATGCCTCGGTCGAGGGGCGCATCCAGGGCGAGGCCGCCCGGGCGCGCGGGTCGAGGATTCCCGTCTACTACCCGACGGCGCGCGCGCCCGCCTCGCTTTTCTTGAGGGATCCGCGCGTCTACGCGATCACGGCTCCGGGAGGACGCGCCTTCTCGAGCTACCGCATGACGCTCAAGGCCGACGAGATCGGCCAGTACTACGGGATCCAGGGCACGGCGTGGAAGGACGCGCCGATCCTCAGCGGCCCGGCCGAGGAGGAGCGCCGGGGCGGGCGCACCTTCGAGGTGTTCAAGGACGGGGACCGCGTGCGGCTCGTGGCCTGGCGCACCCCGCAGGGCGTCTACTGGGTCTCGAACACGCTGCTCCAGACGCTCTCGGAGCGCCAGATGCTGGCCATCGCCGAGTCGACGCGGCCTCTGTAGCCTGCGGCGCCCGATGGCCACCGACCCGACAACCTCAGCCCTCGCCGAGCGCGAGCCGATCGGGGTGATCGGCTGCGGCTGGGTCGGCCTGGTGACCGCGGCGTGCTTCGCCGAGCTCGGCCACGACGTCCACTGTCGCGACATCGTGCCCGAGAAGATCGAGTCCCTGGCGCGCGGCGAGGTCCCGATCTTCGAGCCGAGGCTCGCCGAGCTGCTCGAGCGAGGCCGCGAGCGGCTGTCGTTCACCACCGAGCTCGCCCCCGTGCTCGAGCGCGCACGGCTGCTGTTCTGCGCCGTCGACACGCCGCCCACCCACTCGGGGGACGCCGACCTGTCGCGGGTCGAGCGGGTCGTCGACGAGATCGGGGAGTCGAGCGACCACGCGCTCGTCATGAAGAGCACGGTGCCGGTGGGCACCGGACGGGCGATCGCCCGCCGGCGCGAGGGACTCGGCTACGTCTCGAACCCGGAGTTCCTCAAGGAGGGCTCCGCCGTCGACGACTTCATGGGCCCGGATCGCGTCGTCGTCGGGGCCGAGGAGAGCGCGAGCGCCTTTGCCGAGCGCGTGGCTGCGGTCTACCAGCCGCTCGGGGCCCCGATCGTGCGCACCGACGTGGCCAGCGCCGAGATGATCAAGCTCGCCTCGAACGCCTTTCTGGCCACGAAGATCTCCTTCATCAACGAGATCGCCAACGTGTCGGAGGAGCTCGGCGCCGACGTGACCGAGGTCGCGCGCGGCATGGGTCTCGACGAACGCATCGGCCCGAAGTTCCTCCAGGCCGGGATCGGCTACGGCGGCTCGTGCTTTCCCAAGGATGTCTCGGCGCTGAAGCAGCTCGCCGGCAACTCCGGCTACCACTTCCAGCTCCTGACCGCGGTCATCGAGGTCAACGAGCTCCAGAAGCGGCGCACGGTCGGCAAGCTCAAGAAGCACCTCGGCTCGCTCGTGGGCCGCGAGATCGCGCTGCTCGGGGTGGCCTTCAAGCCGCACACCGACGATGTGCGCGAGGCCACGAGCCTCGTGCTCGCCGCCCGGCTGGTCGGGGAGGGCGCGAACGTCCGCGCCTACGACCCGGTGGCCGGCGCCCACGCCCGGGAGCTTCTGCCCGGCGCCCACGTGAGCGGCTCGGCGCTCGAGGCGCTCGACGGCGCCGACGGCGCCGTGCTCGTGACCGAGTGGCCGGAGTTCCGCGAGCTCGACTGGGCCGGAGAGGTGCGCGAGCGGATGGCGAGCCCGCTGATCGTCGACGGGCGCAACTTCCTCGACGGCCACGCGCTGGCCGAGGCGGGGTTCTCCTACGAAGGCGTCGGCCGCCCCCGCGGCGCGCTCGGCGCTCCCTCGCCCGCCTGACCGCGGCCCGCGCTCGATGCAGGCTCTGATCCTCGCCGGCGGCCAGGGCACGCGCCTGCGGCCGCTCACCCTCACCTCGCCCAAGCCGGCGCTGCCGCTGGCTGGGAGGCCGTTCCTGACCTTCATGCTCGACTGGCTCGCGCGCCACGGCGTCGACGAGGCGATCCTCTCGTGCGGCTTTCTGGGCGAGGAGGTCGCCCGGGTGCTCGGCCGCAGCCACCGCGGGGTGAAGCTGCGCTACGTGAACGAGACAGAGCCGCTCGGCACGGCGGGCCCGCTGCGCCTGGCGGCGGACGAGGGCGGGCTCGACGACCGCCTGCTCGTCCTCAACGGCGACGTGCTCACCGACTTCGACCTGAGCGCCCAGATCGAGTTCCACGTGCTCAAGGGCGCGGCCGCCACGCTCGCCCTCGTCGCGGTGGACGACCCCTCGAGCTACGGGCTCGTCCCGACCGCCGCGAGCGGAGAGGTCGAGGCCTTCCTCGAGAAGGTCGCCGACGATCCCTCGGCGGCCGCGCCGCCCACGAACCGGGTGAACGCCGGGGCCTACGTGCTCGAGCGCTCGGTGATCGAGCGGATCCCGCCGGGCCGGCCCGTCTCGTTCGAGCGCGAGATCTTCCCCGGCCTGGTCGGCGAAGGGCTGTTCGGCCATCCCTTCGACGGCTACTGGATCGACATCGGCACGCCGGAGCGCTACCTCGAGGCAACCCAGGACCTGCTCACCGGCAGCGTCGAGAGCACGCTGCCCCCCCGCGACGACAGCGGCTCGCTCGTGCTCCCCGGGTGCGCCACGGAGGGGGCCGAGGTCGGCCCGCTCTCTGTGCTCGGCGAGTGGTGCACGATCGAGCCGGGCGCGCGGGTCGCGCGCTCGGTCCTACATCGTGGGGTGACGGTGGGTGCGGGTGCGGTGATCGAGCACGCGGTGCTCGCCGACGGCGTCACCGTGGGCCCGCGCGCCCGGCTGGGGCCGGGCGCGGTCGTGGGCAGCGGTGCGCGCGTGGCCGGCGGCGCCCAGGTGCCCGCCGGAGCGCGAATCGCCCCGGGAACGCTGTTCGCGGCCCCGACGGCACCGGACGGGCGTCGCTTCCCGCCCGTCCCGTCCGCCGAAGAAGGCCGCGCGTGAGCGACGGATCGCTTGCGCGCTCGCCCGAGGGCGGGCGGCAGCTGGACACGCCGGCTGGCCACGGCGAGGGCCGGCTCGACCGCGCCGCCGTCGAGGCAGTCGACCGCGCCGCGCTGGTGCGCGACGTCGAGGCCCAGCCGCACCAGATCGAGGACGCCCTGTGGCGCGTCGAGTCGGCCGGGATCGCGGCCAGAGAGCGCCCGGGCGGGCTGATCGTCTGCGGCATGGGCGGCTCGGCCATCGGCGGCGACCTCGCCGCCGCGGCGATCGGCAGGCGCCGCCGCGCCCCCGTGCGCACCGTCCGGGGCTCCGGGCTCGAGCCGACGACCCGCGATGCGCTCGTGCTCTGCGCCAGCTACTCGGGCGAGACCGCGGAGACGCTCGCCTGCTTCGCCGACGCGGGGGCGGCCGGCGCCGAGCGCGTCGTCCTCACTACCGGCGGACGCCTCGCTGCCGCGGCACGCTCCGAGGGCGTTCCGGTGATCGGCGTCCCCTCGGGTATGCAGCCGCGCGCCGCGGTCGCGTACATGCTCGTCGGAGCGCTCGAGTGCGCGGCCCTGTGCGGCGCCGCGCCCTCCCTACGGCCGGAGATCCAAGCGGCGTCGGAGCCGCTGCGCCGCCTCGCTGCGGAATGGGGGCCCGACGCGCCCGAGGACGCCCTCCCCAAGCGGCTCGCGCGCCGGCTCCGGGGCCACCTGCCCGTGATCTACGGGGCGGCGGCCACGGCGCCTGTGGCCTTCCGCTGGAAGACCCAGATCAACGAGAACGCGAAGCTGCCGGCCTTCTCGGCCGAGCTACCCGAGGCCGACCACAACGAGCTCAACG
>JACCTJ010000022.1 GCA_013812485.1 Thermoleophilaceae bacterium | reverse complement strand
TGGGCCACCGCGTCGGCCATGCTGCCGCGCCACGGGTCGCCGTGGCCCGGCAGCAGCGTGTCGGCCTCGATCGCCTCGATTGCCGCAAGCGACGCACGCGTGCGGGCGGGCTCCGCGTTGACGACATCGTGGACGAGCCGCGGCCCGCGGGCTCCCGAGATCGGGTCGAGCGTCGCGATCGCGTCGCCGCTGATCAGCACGCCGCGCGAGGAGAAGTGAAACGACACGTGGCCCTCCGTGTGGCCCGGCGTCGCGATCACGCGCGGGCGCCCGGGTGCGTCGAGCTCGTCGCCGATGTCGAACGGGTGCACCTCCTTGACCCAGGTCGGCCACAGGAAGCCCTGCGCCGTGGCCTGGAGCACGAACTTCACGGCCGCAGGCCGGCGCAGCTGCGGGACGAGACCGGGCACGAGCAGGAGCGGCGAGGAGCCCTTCGCCTCGCCCCGCACGCGCCCCACCTCGGCCCGGCTGGCCCTGACGGGGACGCCGATCGTCGTGCGCGCTCGCTCGGCCGCGCCCATGTGGTCGGGGTGGCCGTGGGTCAGCAGCACCGAGTCGACGTCGGCGGGCGAGCGTCCGAGCGCTCGGATGGCCTGTTCGATCCGCGGCCAGCTGCGCGGCCAGCCGGCATCGACGATCGCGAGGCGGCCACCGTCTTCGACCAGATACCAGTTGACGAGGCCGTCGGCGACGCGATGGACGCCGTCTTTCACCTGCTCGGTCGAGACCGCCATGATGCGCTCCAATCTGTTGCCGTCCCTGAGTGACTACCCAGGGCGGAGGCGAGCCGAAACACGCTCAGCCGCGCACGGCTTCGTCGAGCTCCCTGTTGACGAGCCTATCCGCCCGCTCGTTGCTCTCGCGGCGGACATTTCGGACCGACCAGCGGTCGAAGCGCCGCAGCGCGCTCAGGGTCTCGGCGTGCAGTGGCTTGAGGCCGGCGTGCTTGACCTTGTACTGCCCGCCGATCTGGCGAGCGACCAGCTCGGAGTCGTTCACCACGTCGACCTCGCGCGCCCCGAGCGCCCCCGCGAGCTCCAGCCCGAGCAGCACGGCGCGGTACTCGGCGACGTTGTTGGTGGCCTCGCCGATATAGGCGCTGCGCTCGCCGAGGACGTCCCCGTCGGGACCGGTGGCCACGGCCGCGGCGGCAGCCGGGCCCGGGTTGCCGCGCGCGCCCCCGTCGACGTGGACGGTCACGCTCGCCCCTCGAGCGGTCAATGCGCGCTAATCGACGTCTGCGACGGGGGTCGCGGGAAACGACCCCCGCGCGCGCTGCCTGCGGCGGTCGCGCGTCGCCTCCGGGGGCGCAGGCGGGCGCACCGTGCGATCGCGGCGGTCGGGACCACTGCGGCGATCGATGATGACCTCGACGTTTGGGTCCTCGGCGTAGTACTCGGCGAGGCGCGGATAGAGCTCCTCGGCCATCGACTCGGGCACGACGCAATAGATCACTGGGCCTCCTCCCCGCGCATCGCCAGGCGACCGTCGGCTTCGGCGGAGACGTTCCAGTCGCGGTCATCTGCCCCGATCTCGTCGAGCTCTTCGCCCTTGCCGAGCAGGCCGACCGGGTCGTCGGCGTCGCCGAGGTCGACGCGGTAGCGGTACCAGGAGAGCTCCCAGGCGACCACGATCACGACCTCGCTGGGCGCCGCCGGGGCCGGGTGGGCGCTCGCCCAGGGCTCGCCGAGGGTGCGCGCTATCCCCGCGATCGTGCGCGCGTGAGAGGACGCGTTGAAGAGGTCGAGCGCACGCTCGACCTTCACCTGCGCGTTCGTCGGGACCGCGCGCACGTGGCGAGCATCGGTGCGGCGCGCGGGCGGAAACTGAGGCGGCGGCACGCGCTCCTCGGGCTGGCGGCCATGATCGGCGTCGAGCTCGGTCTCCGCTGTCGCGCCCGCCTCGCCGCCGCCGTTGGCGTCGCCTCCCACGTGTGGGCGCCCGAACATCCGCGCCAGCAGTGACCGTCGCGGCTCCGGGCGCCGCTCGCCGGCGGGAAGATCTCCGTGCGCGGATTCGCGCAGCCAGCCCTCGGTCTCGGCGCGGCCGACGCACAGCTCGCAGACGAGGCGGCGCTGCCCTCCGAGCACCAGGTAGGGCTCGATCCGCTCGCCCTTCAGGATCGTGCGCCCGCAGACGTCGCAGTTGACGTCGTGGATGCTCGGCCTCACCTCCTTCGTCACCATCGCCTCGATGCTATCGCGCCACTCGCGCGGAACGGGAGCTGCAAGAACGGCGCCACGGCGGCGCTAGGCCTTCACGGCCTCGTCCTCCGCGGCGGCCGCGACGACCTTCTGGGCCAGGTGCGACGGGACCTCTTCGTAGCGCGCGAACTCGAGCGAGTACTCCCCGCGCCCGCCGGTTATCGAGCGCAGGTCGGGCGCGTAGGCGAGCATCTCGGCCATCGGCACCTCGGCGCGGACAGCTTGCATGGAGCCCTTCTGCTCCATCCCGAGCGGCCGCCCACGACGGCCGTTGAGGTCGCCGATCACGTCGCCGACGGTGTCCTCCGGCACGGCGACGACGACCGTCATTATCGGCTCGAGCAGCACGGGCGAGGCGTTCTCCATCGCCTCCTTGAACGCCATCGAGCCGGCTACCTTGAACGCCATCTCGGACGAGTCGACGGAGTGGTACGAGCCGTCGTAGAGGCGCACCTTGACGTCCTTGACGGGGCAGCCGGCGACGGTCCCGTGCGCCATCGCCTCGAGGATCCCCTTCTCGACGGCCGGTATGAACCCGGTTGGGATCACGCCGCCCTTGATCGCGTTGACGAACTCGAACCCCGCCCCGTGCGGCAGCGGCTCGACCTCGATGTGGCAGTCGCCGAACTGGCCGCGCCCCCCCGTCTGCTTCTTGTAGCGCCCGTGCGCCTTGGCGCTCGCCTTGATCGTCTCCTGGTAGGGAACCCGTGGCGGCCGCAGCTCGACCTCGACGCCGAAGCGCTCTCGCAGCCGCCCGACGATCACCTCGACGTGGACCTGCGACAGCCCAGCGACGATCTGCTCACCGGTCTGGGCGTCGCGGTGCAGGTCGATCGTCGGGTCCTCCTCCTGCAGCCGGCGCAGGGCCGTGAACACCTTGTCCTCGTCGCCCTTGGCCTTTGCCTCGATCGCGAAGGCCATCACCGGCGCGGGCGGCGTCGGCAGGGACAGCGTCAGCTCGCGGTCGGCGCTCGCGAGCACGTCGCCGGCGCGGGTCTCCTTCAGCTTCGCCACCGCGCCGATGTCGCCCGGGCCGAACTCGTCGGCCTGGCTCATCTCCTTGCCCCGGGGCACGAGCAGCTGCCCGATCCGCTCCTTGGCGTGGGCGCGGCAGTTGACCATCACCGAGTCGCCCTCGAGCACGCCCTGGTAGACGCGGAAGAGGTTGATGCGCCCGGCGAAGGGATCGGCGAGCGTCTTGAACACGAAGGCGATCGTGTCCGCGTCCTCGACCGGCTCGAGCGTCGTCTCGCCGGCGCGTACCGGACCCTTGCGAGCGGGCGAGGGCAGATCCTCGACGAGCGCGTCGAGCAGGCGGTTAGTGGCGAGATTCCTCGCGGCGACCCCGCAGGTGACCGGGAAGAGCCGCCCCTCGGTCACCCCGCTCTTGAGCGCGGCGACGGTCTCCTCGTGAGAGATCTCCTCGCCCTCGAGGTAGCGCTCCATCAGCTCGTCCGAGACCTCGGCCACCTCGTCCATCAGCTTGTCGCGGTACTCCTCGGCGAGCTCGCGCAGGGCGCCCGGGATGGGGATCTCGGCGCAGTTGTCGCGCCCGTCGCCCGAATACTCGTAGGCCTTCATGTCGACGAGGTCGACGACGCCGCGCAGCTCCTGCTCGGAGCCGATCGGGATCTCGGTGGCGACGACGTGCGGCCCGAAGGAGGCCTTCAGCCCGTCGAGGACGCGAAAGAAGTCGGCGCGCTCGCGGTCGAGCATGTTCACGAACAGGAGCCGCGACAGGTTGAGCTCCTCGGCGCGCTCCCACAGGCGCACGGTGTTGACCTCGACTCCCATCACGCCGTTGACGACGAAGACCGCGCCCTCGCATACGCGCAGGGCGGCCAGCGCGTCGGCGACGAAGCTCGGCTCGCCGGGCGTGTCGATCAGGTTGATCTTGCGCTCGTCCCAGCGGAAAGTGGCGAGGCTAGAGGCGATCGACATGCCGCGCGCCTTCTCGTCGAGCGCGGAGTCAGACACCGTGGTGCCCTCGGTCACCGATCCGAGGCGGCTGACGGCCCCCGCCTGGAACAGCAGCGCCTCGTTCAGCGTCGTCTTGCCGCTGCCTCGATGGCCCACCAGGGCGACGTTGCGAATCCGCTTCGCGGTCTCGTGCATCCGCCTCTCCTCTGCTCGGGAGGACGGAAAATACTCCCTAAGTCGGGTCCTCGCGAACGTCGTCGGCGAGACGGGAGTTGAGGCGCAGGATCGCCTTCGTGTGCAACTGCGAGACGCGCGACTCGGTGACGCCGAGAACGTCCCCGATCTCGCGCAGCGTCAGGTTCTCGTAGTAGTAGAGCGCGACGACAAGCTTCTCGCGGTCGGGCAGGCGCTCGATCGCGTCGGCCAGACGGTCCTTGCGCTCCGATGCATCCATCGCGTGCGCCGGATCGATCGCGTTCGGATCCTGGATCGTGTCGAGCAGGGACACCTGGTCGCCGGAGGCGTCCGAGAGCGACCACAGCTCGTCGAGGGCGACCACCGAAGAGTTCGAGATCTGTGTCAGCGAGGCCTGGAATTGGTCCACCGTCGTCTCAAGCGCCTTCGCCATCTCGGTGTCGGTCGGGGCCCGCTGGAGCTTGTGCTCGAGCGACGAGTTGACCTTCTCGATCTCGCGTGCCTTGGCGCGCACCGAGCGCGGCACCCAGTCGAGCGAGCGCAGCTCGTCGATGATCGAGCCCTTGATGCGGGTGATCGCGAAGGTCTCGAACTTGATCTGGCGACCTGGGTCGTAGCGCTTGACCGCGGAGATCAGTCCGAGCAGCCCGTAGGAGATCAGGTCGCCCTCTTCGACGTGCGCCGGAAGCCCGCTCGCCATCCGGCCGGCGACGTACTTGACGAGCGGCGAGTAGGCGAGCACGAGGCGCTCGCGGGCGTGCTCGTCGGCCTCGAGCTTGTAGCGGCGCCAGAGCTCCTTGAGCTCGATCGCCTTGACGTTGGTCTCCATGGCCACGTCTACGTTCCCCGGTGCTCGCAATTGTATTGGGCACGTTCGTGTCAGGCACGCGGATGCGCCGTAGCGTATGCGCTTTTCAGGCGGCGTGAGTCAACGCGGGTGTAGACCTGCGTGGTGGAGATGCTGGCGTGTCCGAGCAGCTCCTGGATCGAGCGCAGGTCGGCGCCGCCCTCGAGCAGGTGCGTGGCGAAGGAGTGGCGCAGGGTGTGAGGCGAGACTCCGCCCGCCAGCGCGGCGCGGCGGGTCCAGATCGCGAGCCGGCGGCGAACGTCGGAGGTCGAGAGGCGGCGGCCGCTGCGCGAGACGAAGAGCGCGGTCTCGGTCCGCAGCCGGGCCGGCTCGGCGCCCGCCGGGCCCGCCTCTTCCCCCGGCTCGGTGCGCTCGCCGCCGAGCAGCGCCGTTCGACCGCGACCGAGGTAGCGCTCGAGCGCCCGCCAGCCGGGCTCGCCGAGCGGGACGACCCGTGAGCGCCCGCCCTTGCCCTCGACTCGGACCTGCTCGGAGTCGACGTCGAGGCTGGTGAGCTCGAGGTCGACGATCTCCTGCGCCCGAAGCCCCCCGCCGTAGGCGAGCTCGAGCAGAGCGCGGTCGCGCAGCTCGAGCGGCGTTGTCGCGGGGATGCGGTCGAGCAACCCGGCGGCCTCGGTGGCCTTGAGCACGCGCGGCAGGTAGCTCTCGCGCTTCGGGCTCGAGACGAGGTCGGCAGGGTTCGCGTCGATCTCCCCGCGTTCGAGCAGGTGGCGATAGAACGTCCGCGCGGCGGCGAGGCGGCGGGCCACCGTGGCCTTCGAGTCGCCACCCTCCGAGAGCGCCTGGGCGAAGCGGCGCAGCTCGCGCGGGCCGAGCTCCGCCGGGCCGAGGTCGAGCGCCTCGCCGGCGAAGGCGGCCAGGCGCTCGATGTCCGACCCGTAGGCCCGGCGCGTGCGCTCACTCAGGGCGCGGGCCCTCAGCGCCCGATCGAACCCGGCCAGTGCCGCCTGCCATCTAGGCTGGCCTTCGATGGGGTTCTTCTTTGTCAACACGGATGACGGACGCGTGGCCACTCGGGCTCAGCTGAACGAAGCGGGGCTGGCCGACGATCGCAACGATCCCGAGCGCCCGTGGCACCGGATCCAGGGCCCCCGCGACGCCTCGACCATGTGGTACGCGGTGTTTCGCAAGCGCATGCGCGGGGTGTTCATCGCCACGCTGTGCTTTCGACATGCCGCGCGCCACGCCTCCCTGCGCGAGTCGGGCTGGGAGGAGCTTCCGCCCGACCGAATCGGGGTCTGAGGCCCGCGGGCCCGGCGAGTCCTAGGAGATGTACACGGGGGCGCCGACCGCTACCCGGTCGTACAGCTCCTTGACCGCGGGCACGGCCATGCGGATGCAGCCGTGCGAGGCGTTCGTGCCGAGCGAGGAGACCTCCTCGGTGCCGTGGATCCCCGCGCCGTCGAAGATTCCCATCCAGCGAGCCTTGAGCGGGTTGTCGGCCCGACCGCCGGGGATGGTCTTGCCGGCGAGCTTGCCCGCCCAGTCGCGCTCCGGCACCTGCCAGGCCGGATCGATCGCCTTGCTCTGGATGCTGTGCAGCCCGGCCGGTGTCTCGAGACCGGCCTGGCCGACGGCGATCGGATAGCTCTCGACGAGCTTCAGGTTGCGGTAGAAGCGGAGCTTGAAGCCCGAGCGGTCGACGGTGACGACCTTGGGGTAGCGCCGACGGAGCTCCGAGCGCGTGGTCGAGGTGCGCACGACCTTGGCCCGGGGCCGCACGACCCGCGCGCCGGGCAGGACGAGGTCCTGGGCGATCTGGCCGCGCAGGCGCTTCGCGTTGATCCTGCGACCGCTCTGGCCCCGCTCGATGTCGAGCCCGGTGCCCGACCAGGCGACCGAGGGCTCCCTCGCCGGGCGGTCGAACTCGCGCTTGATCCGGCGTACGAGACGGGCGACCGCGCGCCGCGAGTAGGAGACGCGCGGGTCGAGCTCGGCGCGGACCTCTCCGCCCGAGAGCTCGCGGGCAGTGCGCGAGATCAGGTTGCCGTCCCGGCTGCGGGCGACCGCCTCAGTCACCATCCCCTCGATGTCGGTCTCGAGCCGCGCGCGGCGCGGGGTCAGCCGGAAGGTCCGGCCCTCGTAGCGGACCTTGACCCCACGGCGAAGCGGGCGCTCGATCGCCTCCTCGAGCGCGAGCCGGGCCTCGGTGGGCCGCATGCCGCCGAGGTCCACGCCACCGGCGGTAATGCCTCGGGCGATCGTGTCCTCGCGGGCCGAGTCGTAGGCGTAGACCCCCGCGGCGCCTCCCACGAGCACGACGAGGATGACCACGACCGCGATGAGAGAGCGATGGCGCATGGCAGACCCGCAGCGGAGTCTAGACGCCGGCCGGCGCGAGGTGACAGGCCTCCCCAAGAACCGCGCGGGAGGGCGCTCCCGTCAGCCGCCGCCGCCGCGAGCGAGGGCCTTGTCGATGGCCCTGAGCACCTCGGGGCGCGCCCGCCTCGAGCGCTCGTGCCCGCGGAGCGCGGTCAGACCCTCGGGTTCGAGCGAGTCGAGCAGAGGAGCGATCTCCTCGGCCTCGAGGTCGTCGTAGCCCGCGACCGGCGCCGCCGCACCCGCCGGAGAAGTGTCCGGCTCCTCGGCGAGCGCCGCCGGGGCGAGCACCGTGGCGTCGCCGTTCGCGCGCTCGCGCCGGCGCGGGTGCGTGCGCACGTGCGGGCTGCGCCGCAGGAACTCCTCGACCTCGCGCTCGTAGCGATAGGGCTCGGCGGCGCCGCGCATGATCGGCGCAAGGCGCATGTGCTCGCCGAGCGCGATCACGGCCTCGCGCGTCGTGCAGCGGTAGACGAAACCGGTGGCCTTGAGACGGCGGTTGTCGAGCCCACGGCCGAAGCGCAGCTGCTCGAGCATCTCGGGGCTGAGCTCGACCCCGAGGCGGCGGAGCGCGGCTGCCGCCAGGCCGGTTCCCCACGGCGGCAGGACGGGGGCGAAGCGCTTTCCGAGCAGGTCGATCACCTCGGTCAGGGCGAGCACCCCGTCCGCGGCCACGTTGAACACGCCGGGGAGATCGGCGTGCAGGACGTGGGCGAGCGCGGCGACGACGTCGTCCTCGTGCACGAACTGGTAGCGCGGATCGAAGCCGAGGATGATCGGCACGGCCGGGAGCTCGAAGAGCGCCCGGTGCGAGGTGAGCAGGTCGGGTCCGAGCACGTTGGCGAACCGCAGCATCGAGACCGACACCTCGGGGTTCTTCTCGGCGAAGTCGACCACGGCGGCCTCGGCCTCGACGATGTCCTTCTCGAGCGGCGTGCGCGGCGGGTGAGGACGCTCCATGTCCTCGGTGAAGAAGGCGGGGTCGTCCTGAGAGGAGCCGTAGTAGTGCGCTGAGGACTTGAAGACCAGCCTGCGCACGCTCGAATCAGGGCCGCCGCAGGCGGCGAGGATGTTCATCGTCCCGATGACGTTGTTCTCGTGGGTCCGGCCGGCCGAGGCGACGACCGAATCGACGATCAGGCGGGTGTCGACCACGGTGTCGATCTCGGCCGCCTCGACGATCCGGCGCAGGAGCGAGTGCTGGGTCCCGACCCGCACGAACTCGGTGCGCTCGAGCTCGCGGGTCGGGTCCTGCGAGTCGACGCCGATGATCGTCTCGATCTCCTCGCTCGCCTCGAGCGCCTCGGCCAGACGGCCACCCCAGTAGCTCGAGAGCCCGGTGACGAGGACACGCTTCGAGCCCATCGCCTGGATCTAACCCAGCCAGACGGAGTCGCGGGCGCCGACCATCTCGAACAGGGTCTCCTGGACGCGGGCGCGGACCTCCTCGGTCGCGGTCTGGACCGCGCCGCGGTCGCCGGGCGCCGCGTCGACCTGCACGGGCTCGAGGAAGCGGATGCGGAACTTGGCCGGGAGGTAGCCGGCCACGGCCAGCGGCCCGAGATGCGGGAAGTTCGGGACGACCGGGAGCCGAAGCGATCCGGTCAGGCGCTTCAGCAGGTCGAGGCGCGCGAAGATCGGCGCGGCCTCCTCGGCCCCGACGACGCAGACGGGGACGATCGGCACGTCCGCGCGCAGCGCCGAGGCGACGAACTCGCCGTGCCCGAAGCGGCGCAGCCGGTAGCGGTCCTTGTACAGCTTCCGCGGTCCCTTCCGGCCCTCGGGGAAGGTGAGCACGAGCGCCTCCTCGTCGTGGAGCAGGCGCTGGAGGTTGGCCGGGTGTGCCGCCACGCAGCCCACCTTCGGCAGGAGCATCGAGAGCCCCGGGTAGGCCTTGAAGACGGGCTCGACGGCGACGTTGAGCGAACGCGCGCGAGGATGCTCCTCGCGCAGCGCCTTGGCGATCATCGGCGCGTCGGGAGGCAGCGCGCCGGCGTGGTTCGAGACGAGCAGGGCGCCCCCCGCGGAGGGCACGTTCTCGATGCCCTCGACCTCGCAGCGAAACCAGAGGTGGTAGAGGAAGTCGGCGACCGTGCGATCGACGAGGCGCTCGACCCGCTCCGAGCGTCCCCAGTCGGTGAGCCGGCGTTCCGGCTCGAGGCCGGGAAGATGGCGGCGGAGGTCCTCGAGGGCGACGGAGGCGCCACCGGAGCCGGCGGCGGGACCGTCCGGCGTGAGCGCGTCGGTGCGGGTCCGCGGTGGCACCGCGCGGCGCCGCGGACGACGCGTCGCCGAACCCGAGCGCGCGAGGCTGTCGAGCGTTGGATGCCCTCCCCTCGCCACCGCGCGATTGTGTCACGCGCCGCGTGCGAGCGCCGCTCGCGCGAGAGGGCTCGGGGGTCCGCTACCGTGGCGGCTGCGATGTCCGCTCTCAGCCCGAGCAACGGCCTCCGGCAGGCTCGGCGAGCGGTCTCGGGCATCTATCCCTCGACCGCCCGCCCCGCAGCGCCCTGGGAGGCCCATCGCGCCGCCGACGACTACGGCGTGCCCGCGTTCCCGGACTGGCGTGACACCGACTGGGGCCCGCTGGTGCGCACGATCGAGGTCGCCGGCTGCGAGCTCACGCACGTGGATCTCGGCGAGGGCGACGGTCCGCCGATCGTGTTCGTCCACGGGCTCGGCGGTAACTGGCAGAACTGGCTCGAGTGCCTGCCGCGGGCGGCCCGGGAGCGTCGCGCGATCGCCGTCGACCTGCCCGGCTTCGGCAACTCGCCGATGCCCGAGGAGATCTCGATCTCCTTCTACGCCCACATCCTCCACGGCCTGCTCGACGCGCTCGGCATCGAGTCGGCGGTCGTGGTGGGCAACTCGATGGGGGGCTTCATCGGCGCCGAGCTGGCGATCAACCATCCCGCGCGCGTCGAGCGGCTCGTGCTCGGTTCGGCGGCCGGCATCTCGACCACCACCCGCGCTCGGCGGCCGACCACGACGATGTTCCGGGTCTCGGGGGTCATCAGCTCGGCGGCGCTCGCGCGCAGCCGCGACCTCGTCGCGCGGCCCCGCCTGCGCCACGCGATCCTCTCGTCGGTGATGCGCCACCCCTCCCGCCTGCGCCACGACATCCTGCTCGAGATCATGCCGGGGGCGAACGCCCCGGGGTTCGTGCCGGCCCTCGACGCCCTCCTCGACTACGACTTCACCGACCGGCTGGGGAGGATCCGCTGCCCGACCCTCCTGATCTGGGGTCGCGAGGACATGATCGTGCCCGTGGCCGACGCCGACGAGTACGAGCGCCTGATCGAGAGCTCGCGCAAGGTCATCTTCGACGAGACCGGCCATGTGCCGATGCTCGAGCGCCCGCAGTCGTTCAACGACTACCTGATGGAGTTCGTGGTCGAGACGGGCCCGGGTGCCGCCGGCGAGCCGGCCTTGCGGGCGCCCGAGGTCGCGTCGGCCTGAGCTCCCGCCCCCGGCGGCCGGGCGCTCGCCTCAGCCTGTGAGCGCGCCCTCCGAGGCCGAGCCGACCTGGCGCGCGTACTTGGCCAGCACGCCGGTGCGGTAGGCGGGCGGGGGCGAGCGGTAGGCGGCGATCCGCTCGCGGATCTCCTCCTCGGGGAGCTCGAGGTTGAGCTCGCGGGCGGCCACGTCGAAGACGATCGTGTCGCCGTCCTGCACCGCGGCGATCGGCCCGCCTCGGGGGGCCTCCGGGGCGACGTGCGCGGCCATGAAGCCGTGCGTGGCCCCCGAGAAGCGGCCGTCGGTGAGCAGGGCGACCGAGTCGCCGAGGCCCTCGCCGACCAGCGCGGCCGTGACCTGGAGCATCTCGCGCATGCCCGGACCGCCCGCCGGACCCTCGTTGCGGATGGCGACCACGTCGCCGGGCTCGATCGACCTGGCCTTGACCGCGGCGAAGGCGTCCTCCTCGGACTCGAAGACGCGCGCCGGCCCGCGGTGCTCGAGGCGATCGTGGCCCGAGAGCTTCACCACGCAGCCCTCCGGGGCGAGGCTGCCCCGCAGGATGGCGAAGCCCCCGTTCGCCTTGAGCGGGTCGTCGAGGGCGTGGATCACCTGCTGGCCCTCGGTCTCGCGCGCCAGATCGGCCATCTCGCCGAGCGTGTGACCCGTCACCGTTGGGGCCTCAGCGTGGAGCAGGCCGGCCTCCCGGAGGCGCTTGACCACGAGCGGGACGCCGCCGGCGCGGTAGAGGTCCGTGGCCACGTACCGTCCTCCCGGCTTCAGATCGGCGAGCAGCGGCGTGCTCCACGCGATGCGGTCGAAGTCGTCGATCGTCAGCTCGACGCCGGCCTCGCGGGCGACCGCGAGCAGATGCAGCACGACGTTGGTCGACCCTCCGCTCATCGCCGCACCGGCGATCGCGTTCTCGAGCGAGGGCTTGGTGATCACGGCGCTCGGGCGCAGGTCGCGCTCGAGGAGCTCCAGCGCCAGCCGGCCGCAGTCCTCGGCTACGGCGCCCTTCTTGCCGTCCTCGGCCGGGACCATCGAGCTGCCCATGGGCGAGATCCCGAGAACCTCGAACGCCATCCCCATCGTGTTCGCCGTGAACTGCCCGGCGCAGGCCCCCGCGCCGGGCGAGGCACGGTTCTCGAGCTCGGTGAGCTCCGCTTCCGACATCCGCCCGGCGGCGTGGGCGCCGACCCCCTCGAAGACGTCCTGGATGGTCACATCGCGGTCGCGGAAGCGACCGGGGGCGATCGTTCCGCCGTAGAGCATCACGCTCGGCCTGTCGAGCCGGGCGAGCGCCATCACGCAGCCCGGGATCGTCTTGTCGCAGCCCGACAGGGCGACGATGGCGTCGAAGGCGTGGCCGCGCGCGACGAGCTCGATCGAGTCGGCGATCACCTCGCGGCTGACCAGCGAGGTCTTCATCCCCTCGGTGCCCATGGTGATCCCGTCGGAGACCGCGACGGTGTTGAACTCCATCGGGGTGCCGCCGGCGGCGCGGACGCCGTCCTTGACGCGCTCGGCGAGCCGCCGCAGGTGGAAGTTGCACGGCATGGTCTCGGTCCAGGTGTTGGCGATCCCGACGATCGGGCGCGCGAGCGCGTCGTCGTCGTAGCCGATGCCCTTCAGGTAGGCGCGGGCGGCAGCGCGCTCGGGACCCTCGAGCAGAGCGCGGCTCGGGCGTGGCGCCCGGTCCGTGCCGTCGGTGGCGCTCACTTCGAGGAGCCCTCCGTCCACGGGCGGCGGCGCTCCCACTCGCCGAGGCGCCAGAGGTCGCGGCGCACCCGGCCGGGATCGAGCTGGCGACCGGGCAGGTGCATGTTGGCGTCGCGCAGCAGCCGCGCCTCATCGCCGGTGAGGGCCATCCACTTGGCGAGCACATCGTCGGAGTCGGGGAGGCGCGCCCCCGTGACCGCGTCACTGAGGTCAGGGAACTCGACGCAGTACTCCGACAGGAGCCGGTGGGTCTGCGGCTCGTAGGCCAGCACCGGCTTGTGCGGGTAGAGGAGGTACGCGTAGGCGGGTGCCTTCGCGGCGCCCTGGGCGCTCGATGACGGCTCCCCGGTGGCGCGGCGGCCCCGACGAGCTCCGTGCTGGCGGCGTGCGGGCGCCCGGGCCTCGTCGGCGTCCGGGGAACCGGGGTCCTCCTCGGCGGATCGCTCCGCCACCGCCTCCGCCGCCCCGGGCTCGCCCGGCTCGACCGGTCGCGCCCTGGGCGCTCCGAAGATCCGGATGAAGCCGAGGTCGCGGTACATCGCCCACTCCTCGTCGTTCACGCACGAGCGCAGGAGCTCTCGCGCTCGCTGCTCGGCGCGGCGCTCGCCTCCGGGGTCGGCGAGGGTGAGGCGCTCCTGAGGCCGACGTGCCGGGACGCCGCGGCGCGAGCGCACGGACTCGAGCGCCGCGGACACGACGAGCGCGCCGGCGAGCAGGACGAGGGCGAGCAGGACGAGCAGCATCTAGATGATCGGTCCCGCGGCGGCGTGCGGGGTCGTGGGATCGGTCATCTCACGGGCCGGCGGATCGGATCCGGCGGCGGCTTGGCGGTGAGGCGCCGGCGGCTGCGCAGCAGCCCCGCAGAGAGGACGAACGGCCACCTCTGCGGGCGTCAGCCCCCCGCGGCGCGGGGGAAGAAGATCACGCGCTCTGCCTCAGGCGGAATCTGCCCGTAGTACTGGACCATGCGGGCCTCGCGCCGGCCGGTATCAGGGTCCTGGACCGGCACCGCCGCCCACATCCCCTCGTCGAGCTCCCGACGAAACGCCTCGACGAGCCGCTCCTCGTCCTCACGCAAGCTCGGATCACCCTCCGTGAGGAGGACCTCGCCGTGGCCGGGCTTCATGCGTAGGAACTTGATGGCGTCTCCGTCGTGACCGTTGGACTCGTACTGGGTGGGCGATTATGCCAGAGCTTGCCTCCGGTCAATCCGCGACGACGACCCCGCCGTGAGGTACGCCGACTCCGAGCGCGTTCACCGGACCGGCGCCCCGACCCACGGCCCTCAACCCGTCTCGAACGGCGGCGGCGGCGATCGCCTTGGCGCGGCGCGCGGCCTCGAGCGGGCTGAGACCCAGCGCGAGGTGGGCGGCCAGCGCCGAGGAGTGGGTGCAGCCCGAACCGTGGGAGGCCCCGCGGGGATGCAGCTCGCCGGGGATGAGCTCCAGGCCTTCGCCGTCGAAGAGGACGTCCGTCGCCTCGCCCGCATGTCCGCCCGTGACCACCACGGTGGCGGATCCGAGCTCGTGGACCGCACGGGCGAGGGCGGAAAGCTCGGCAGCCATCGAGTCCTCGGGGCGCACCGCTGTCGCCGCGAGCACGCCCGCCTCCATCACGTTCGGCGTCACCACCGCCGCGCGCGGGAGGAGGTGGGTGCGCAGCGCCGCCACCGCGTCGTCATCGAGCAGGGCGGCTCCGCTCTCGGCGACCATCACGGGATCGAGGACGATCGGCGCCGGCCCGAGGAGATCGAGGGCGCGGTCCACCGCCTCGATCGTCTCGACGGTTGCGAGCATGCCGATCTTCACGGCGTCGACGCCGATGTCCTCGGCCACGGCAGCGACCTGCGCGACGATCGTCTCCGCCGGCACGCCGTGGACGGCGCTCACCCCGACCGTGTTCTGAGCCGTGATCGCGGTGAGGGCCGTCATGCCGTGAACGCCGCAGCGCGCGAAGGCTTTGAGGTCGGCCTGAATGCCGGCCCCTCCTCCGGAGTCGGAGCCGGCGATCGACAGTACGCAGGGGGGTCGGGGATCGACAGCGCTCAAGGGTGGGCCTCGCTCGGGACGGGGTCGTCGAGGATAGGCGGGGCGACGCGCGGTCCGCCGAGGGTGCGGACGTAGCTCGCGAGACCGTCGCGGGCTACGAGCCCCATGAGCTCCAGTCGGCCAAGCGCGGCGCGAGCCCGGCCCGGACCGAGGCCCGTCTCGCGTCCGATCGCCTCGACGCCCTCCCCGCCCTCGACCATGTCGAGCACCCGGCGCAGGGAGCCCTCGAGCGATGGCTCGTCGCGCGGGCTGGCCGAGAGCGCGTCAAGTGGCGATGGCCCGCGCTCGACGGGCGTCGGGCGGCGCGGTGGCGTCTCCAGCCGAGTCGGCCCCGCGGCGCGACCGGCCTCGGTCTGATCGAACCGCCCCCCGGCGCCCACGCCGAGCAACTCGTCGAGGGCGTCCTGAGGCGAGCGGATCACCGCCGCCCCCTCGCGGAGCAGGCGGTTGCTGCCCGCGGCGAGCCTCGCGGTCACGTGCCCCGGCACGGCCCCCACCTCGCGGCCGAGCTGGACCGCGAACTCGGCCGTGATCAGAGTGCCAGACGACTCCGCGGCCTCGACGACCACGATCAGCCGCGCCAGGGCCGCCATGATCCGGTTGCGCGCCGGGAAGCTCCAGCGCAGCGGCCGGAGGCCGGGCGGCAGCTCGGAGATCAGGACGCCTTCGTCGCGGATCTGTGAGTGGAGCGCTCGATTGGTCTTCGGGTAGGGGACGTCCACCCCTCCGGCCAGCACGCCCAAGGGGCCTCCTCCGCCGGCCAGGGCCCCGCGATGAGCGGCGGCGTCGACGCCGAGGGCGAGCCCGCTGACCACCGTGACCCCAGCCGCCGCGAGGCCGCGGCCGAGGTCGAGCGCCACCTCGATCGCATACCGCGAGGGCGTGCGTGCGCCCACCACCGTGGCCACGGGCGCTTGCGTCAGCTCCCGCAGGCGGTCGACGCCGCCGGTGAGGTAGATGACCGGAGGCACGTCGGCCAGGGTGAGCAGGGCGACGGGATACGCGCCACCGTGTGGACAGACCGCCTCGACCCCTGTTTCGGCCAGCGAGCGTCGCGACCCCTCGGCGTCGAAGCCGGCCGAGAAGCGCCGGGCCTCGGCGGCCTGGCGCCCGGCCACCGCGGCGATCAGCTCGGCTTCTCCGAGAGCGAGCACGCTGCCGAGGCGGCTGTCGAGGCCGCCCAGGACCGCGCTCAGACGGGCTCCGAGGAAGCCGATCAGCGCGCTCTTGCGCAGACAGGCATCGCAGGCGTGCGGGCTCACGCCGCGACCGCCTGAGCGCCGAGGCGAAAGCCGAGCGCCTCCTCCACGTCGTCCGCCTCGATGCGGTCGCGGCCGGCCAGATCGGCGACCGTGCGGGCGAGGCGCAGAACCCGGTCGTGACCGCGGCCGGTGAGGATCCCGTGGGCGTGCCCCTCGAGCAGGCGAGCGCGCGCCCGGCCCTCGACGCGGGCGTGTCGCCGCGTCAGTCGTGGGGTCATCTCGGCGTTGGTGAAGGCTCCGGTTCCCGTCAGGCGCGAGCGCTGGCGCTCGCGCGCGGCGACCACGCGGCGGCGGACGCTGGCGGTGCTCTCTCCTCGCCTTTCGTCACCCACGAGCTCGAGGGCGCCGGCCGTCTCGAGCTCGCAGACCAGGTCGATCCGGTCGAGCAGCGGAGCACTGAGACGGCGTGCGTAGCGCGCCCGGTCCACGTCGGTGCAGCCGCATTCGGCCGCCGGTCGCGCGCACGGGCAACGGTTGCAGGCGCCCACGAGGACGGCGGCGGCCGGGAAGCTGATCGCCCGCTGCCCTCTCGTCACCTCCACCCGGCCGGACTCGAGCGGCTGACGCAGTGCCTCGAGGGCGGCGCGCGAGAACTCGGCCAGCTCGTCGAGGAAGAGGACGCCCCGGTGGGCGAGGGTGATCTCCCCGGGGCGCGGCGTCGCGCCACCGCCGACGAGGCCGGATGTCGAGATGGTGTGGTGGGGAGCACGGAACGGACGCCGACGCGCCAGCCCTCCGTCACTCAGGCCGGCGACGCTCTGCACGCGCGTGATCTCGACGGCCTCCTCGAACCCGGGATCGGGAAGCAAGCCGGGCAGGCGCCGCGCGAGCATGGTCTTGCCCGCCCCCGGCGGGCCGACCATGAGCAGGTTGTGCCCTCCGGCGGCCGCGAGCTCGAGCGCCCGCTTGGCGTCCGCCTGACCGCGCACGTCGTTGAGGTCGCCCTCGGCGGGCGCCTCGACGACCCGGCTGGTGGACGGCGGCGGATCGGCGCGCCATTCCCCGCGGAGCATGGCCACCAGGTGAGCGAGATCGGGCACTCCCAGCACCTCGACGCCCTCGACCAGCCCGGCCTCCCCGGCGTTCTCGACGGGGACGATCAGGCTCTCGAAACCGGCCTTCCTGGCCCCGAAGGCCATCGCCAGCGCTCCCCGGACGGGGCGCAGCGAGCCGCCGAGCGAGAGCTCGCCGCAGAGGGCGGCGGAGGCGAGCGACTCCCGCGGCACCTGCCCACTGGCCGCGAGCACGGCCGCGGCCAAGGCCAGGTCGAAGCTGGGCCCGGCCTTGCGCAGGTCGGCGGGCGCGAGGTTGGCGGTGAGCCGCTGGAGCGGGAAGTCGAGCCCCGAGTTGAGCAGCGCCGCGCGCACGCGCTCGCGCGCCTCGCGCACGGCCGCATCCGGTAGCCCGACAACGGTGAACACGGGCAGGCCCCGGCGCACGTCGGCCTCCACGACGACCTCATGACTCTCGATTCCCTCGATGGCGAAGGTGGCGACGCTGGCCAGCACGGCCGCCACGCTAAGCCGCCGCGAGTGACCCGTGGGTTGCCTGCGTGAGACTTGAGCCACAACAACGTTACGACTCGAGAACACCTGGGCTCGCCTGGCCGAGACCAACGTCGGCCGTTGGCCGGCCGATCGGGACGGAACGATCTCCGCGCGGAGAAGGCACGAAGTCGTCACATACGGCACCCACACCTGCGCCCCCGCCGCGTACGGTCGACCCCATGCCGACTGATCCCCGCAGGGCCCGCGGCGTGCTCGGAGAGCGCCTGGCCGAGAAGCACCTCACCGCCGCCGGCTATCGCGTCGTGGAGCGCAACTTCCGGACCCGATACGGAGAGCTCGACCTCGTGGCGGCCAGCTCGCGCGCTCTCGTCTTCTGCGAGGTGAAGACCCGCCTCGAGGGATCGCTCCGCGGCCCGGCGACCCCACTCGAGGCCATCGGGCGCGACAAGCGCCGGCAGCTTCGGCTGATGGCCGCCCAGTGGCTCGCGAACCGCGCCGAGGAGAACCGTCCCGGCCCGGCCGTGCTCCGCTTCGACGCGATCGGGATCACGCTCACCGCGGCCGGGAGCCTGGCGCGGCTCGAGCACGTCGAGGACGCGTTCTGAGCGTGCTCGACCCGCGAAGGGGCTACCGCGGCCGGCTCATCCCATGCGGCGGTAGCGCCGCACGCATAACGGGACGAAGATCAACAGGATCCCCGCCACCCACGCCATGGACCGAAGCAGCGGCTCGGCCACCTCCCCGCCGATCGACAGCGCTCTCGCCGCGTCGACGCTCGCGGTCACCGGGCTCACGCTCGCGAACCACTCGAGACCGGCCGGCATGGTCGAGACTGGGACGAAGACCGAGCTCGCGAAGACGAGCGGGAAGATGGCCACGAAGCCGGCGGACTGGGCGGCCTCCGCACCTCTGACCCTGAGCCCGACGTAGGTGAAGATCCAGCTCAGCGCGAAACCGAAGGCGAGCACGACGAGGATCGCTCCGCCGGCTTCGAGCACTCCGGTGCGGAAGCGAAAGCCGATCAGATAGCCGACCGCGGTCATCAGCAGCGTGACGAAGACGTTGCGCAGGAGGTCGGCGGCGGTCCGGCCGATCAGCACCGCGGGCCGCGCGATGGGCATCGCCCGGAAGCGGTCGATCACCCCGCGGTCGAGGTCCTCGGCGAGCCCGACCGCGGTCTGGGTCGAGCGAAAGGCGGCGGCCTGGATGAAGATGCCGGGCAGCAGGAAGTCGACGTACTCGACTCCGGGCGGCAGCGAGCTCCCGATCGCCCCGCCGAAGACGAAGGCGAACAGCAGCACGAACATGATCGGCTGGATCGTCGAGAAGATGAGCAGCTGCGGCTGACGGACGAAATGGCGCAGGTTGCGGCCGGTGACGATCAGGCAGTCGTCCACCGCCTGCAGGAGCCTGCGCGGAAGCGAGGCGGCCACAGGCGCGGGTGCCGCGCCGGCCGGCGCGCTCATCGAGCGGCCTCCGCGGGCTCGGGCTCGGCGGCACGCTCGCCGTTTCGCTCGGCCGCCCATCCGGTGAGCTCGAGGAAGACATCGTCGAGAGTGGGGCGGCGCAGGCTCAGGTCGCGGACCGAGATGTCCGCCGCCTCGAGGGCACGCGCCGCGGCGGCGACCACGCCGACGCCGTCGTCGCCACTCGTGGCGAGCACGATCTGTCCCGGCTGCTCGGCCTGCGGGTGCTCTTCGCAGGACAGCCCGCGCAGAGCCTCGCGAGCCCGCCCGAGCTCGTCCGGCTCCTCGAGCCTGACCTCGACCATCGACGCCCCCACGCTGTCCTTGAGCTCGTCGCCCGTGCCCTCGGCGATCACCCGGCCCTGGTCGATCACGGCGATGCGGTCGGTGAGCTGGTCGGCCTCCTCGAGGTACTGGGTGGTGAGCAGCAGGGTCATCCCCTCGCCCACGAGCTCGCGCACCACCGACCAGATCTCGTTGCGGCTGCGCGGGTCGAGCCCGGTCGTCGGCTCGTCCAGGAACAGGATGCGGGGACGGGTGATCAGGCTCGAGGCCAGGTCGAGGCGCCGGCGCATGCCGCCGGAGTAGGTCTTGACCTGGCGGTCGGACGCCTCGGCGAGGTCGAAGCGCTCGAGCAGCTCGTCGGCGCGCTCTGCGGCCCCGCGGCGGGACAGACGGAACAGGCGCCCGAACATGCGTAGGTTCTCGCGGCCCGAGAGCAGCTCGTCGACGGCGGCGAACTGGCCGGTGAGCCCGATCAGCTCGCGCACGGCCCCGGCGTCGGTGACCACGTCGAGGCCGAAGACCTCGGCCCGGCCCTCGTCGGGGCGCAGGAGGGTCGCGAGGACCCTGATCAGGGTGGTCTTGCCGGCGCCGTTCGGGCCGAGCAGCCCGACCACCGACCCCTCAGTCACCTCGAGATCGACCCCGCCGAGCGCTTCGGTCTCGCCGAAGCGTTTGACGATGCCCTGGACCCGCACCGCGGTGCTCAACGTTCCCGCCATGAGTCGCAGAGAGTCGCAGACGCACCCCTCCGGCTTTCGCCCCGGCCTGGCCGCCGCGACTATCCGCCGAAGGCGAGCTGCTGGTAGGCGATCGAGGCGAACGAGCGACGATGCAGCGGGGAGATCCCGTGCACGGCGATCGCGGCGCGGTGCTCGGGGGTCGAGTAGCCGACGTTGGTGGCGAACTCCCAGCGAGGATCGGTCCTGGCGATCCGGCGCATGTGACGGTCGCGGGTGACCTTGGCGAGCACGGAGGCGGCGGCGATCGCCGCGCTGCGGCCGTCGCCGCCGATCACCGGGCGCTGCTCGAACTCGAGCCCCGGCAGGGAGAACCCGTCCACGAGGCAGACCGCCCCGTCGCAGGCCACGCGCGCGAGCGCCGCCCGCAGCGCGTCGAGGTTGTTGACGTGGAGGCCCCCGCTGTCGATCGTCCGCACGCACCGCGAGACGACGGCGACTCGGGACGCGGCCTGCATGACGAGCGGATACAGGTGCTCGCGGGAGGCCTCGGTGTGCTGCTTCGAGTCGTTGAGGCAGGAGAGCGTGCGCCGGTCGGCGAGGCTGAGGCGCTCGAGGTCGAAGAGCACGGCGGCGGCCACCAAGGGGCCGGCCAGAGAGCCGCGCCCGGCCTCGTCGGCGCCGGCGACGAATCGCCGTCCAAAGGAGCGGTCGAAGGCGAACAGCCTGCGCCCTGTGTGCGATGGCCGCCGGCGCGAGCGCCGGGCGACCGAGCGGGCGCCGCTCAACACGCCGCCCCGGCCGAAGCCGACGCGCGGGCGTCCGAGCTCAGGGTCGACTCAGGCTCAGAGCGGCCCGAGCCGCGGAAGCGGCCAGTAGGTGAAGAACGCGCGACCGATGACCCAGTCCTCGGGGACGGGGCCCCACTCTCGGCTGTCGGCGCTCGCTCCACGGTTGTCGCCCATCATAAAAAAGTGACCCGGCGGAATCGTGATCTCCACGGGTAGATCGCAGATCGGGCAGTCGCCGTCGGGCCGCACGAAGGGCTCCTTCTGCGGGCGCCCGTTGACGATCGCCTGCCCGTCGATGACCTTCACCCGATCGCCGGGACCGGCGACGACCCGCTTGATGAAGTTCGTCTCGGAGCGAGTGCTGGTCGGCTCGGGGCACGGCCGGTCGGCCGGATTGCCGAGGTCCCCGCACGAGCCCTCCTCCGCGCCGGTGGGCGGGTTGAAGACCACGATGTCGCCGCGGCCCGGCTCGGAGAAGCTGGGACTGACCCGATCGACGAGCACGCGCTGGCCGACCGCGAGCGTCGGGACCATCGACTCGCTGGGGATCCGAAAGGGCTTGACCAGGAAGGCCTGGATGCCGAGGGCGAGCGCGATCGCCACGACGACGATCAGGATCGTCTCGACGAGCGGGTTCTTCGCGCGCGAGGTCTTTCGGGCGACCGCCATCGACGGCTCACGCGCGTCGGACCGAATCAACGGCAAGCTCGCGCCTCGTTCGGGCCTCAGGCCCCGCGGGCGCCGAGGACGCTCGCGACTCCCGCGGGCTTCACGAGCCGGCTTCCTCGCCGGCCTCGGCCGGCGTCGCCGGCGTCTCGGCCTGCGCCGCGGCCGGAGCGGCGTTGCCGTCGGCCGCGGTCCCGGAGCGAGTGGCCGCGGAGGCAGCGGCCGAGGGTCCGCGGTAGTCCTGGCGCTCGCGCACCCTGGCCCGGCGGCCGACCCGCCCGCGGAGGTAGTAGAGCTTGGCGCGCCGCACCTGGCCGCGAGCCGCGACCTCGATGCGCTCGATCTTCGGCGAGTGCACCGGGAACGTCCGCTCCACGCCGACGCCGAAGGAGTGCTTGCGCACCGTGAAGGTCTCGCGGGCGCCGGAGCCCTGACGCTTGATGACGATCCCCTCGAAGACCTGGGTCCGGCGCCGCGTGCCCTCGATGACCTGGAAGTGAACACGTACGCGGTCCCCAGGATCGAAGACCGGATGCTCGCGGAGCTGTGCCCGCTCGAGGGTGTCGATGATGGCGCTCATTGGGGAGGGGGCGCGGCCGTCCGGCTCGGGGGCTGCGCGAAGCCCGATGGTAGCGGAGCGACCCGGACTCTCAGCGCCGCGGCGGCGCCTGTGGCCCCTGCCGGCGCGCACGGCTCTGTTCGAGCCGCCAACCCCTGATGCGGCCGTGGTCGCCGGAGAGCAGGACCTCCGGCACCCGATGCCCGCGCCACTCGGCCGGACGGGTGAAGTGCGGATACTCGGGACCCCCCTCGAGCGCGGGGCTGAACGACTCCTCGGCGGCGCTGTCGGCGTGCCCGAGCGCGCCCGCCAGCTTGCGCACGACCGCATCGCAGACCACCATCGCGGCGGGCTCGCCGCCCGAGAGCACGTACGGGCCGATCGAGAGGACGTCGGAGGCGAGGTGCTCGTGGACGCGGTCGTCGAAGCCCTCGTAGCGACCGCACAGCAGCGCGAGCGCCGGCTCGGCGGCGAGCTCGGAGGCCAGCGCGTCGTCGAAGCGCCGGCCTCCGGCCGCGAGCGCGATAACCCGGTGCTGGGCGCGCACCTCCACCGCGTCGGTCCCGTAGTGGCGGGCCAGGGCGGCCTCGACGACGTCGACGCGGATGACCATCCCGGCTCCACCGCCGTAGGGAGTGTCGTCGACCCTGCCGGCGGAGAGCGGCGTCGTCGTGCGCATGTCGACCGTCGCGAGCTCGTGGCCGAGCGCCGCGGCGTTGCGGACGTGGCGCTGGGACAGCAGCCAGTCGAACCACTCGGGAAAGAGGGTGAAGATGTCGATCTTCACGGGCGAGGGGCGGCTTTGCAGGAGGCGCTCGGCTCGGTCGCGGTCGGCTCGTCGCGCACGAGGTCACTCTCCCCCACGCCGAGGAAGGCGTGGTCGACCTCGATCCGGCCGGCCTGCACGTCGATGCGGCGGATGGCGTCGGACACGAGCGGGATGAGGACGCCTTCGTCTCCGACCTCGAGCAGGTCGCAGGAAGGCGCGGAGAGGACCCGGCGAACCTCTCCGATCCCCTCGACGCGGGCACCGACCAGGTCGGCGATCAGCCACTCCCCGGCGGCCAGCGGCGTGTCGGCCTCGCAGACGCGGAGCTCCCGACCGCGCAGCGCCGTGGCGGCCTCGCGGTCCTCGACCGAGGCCAGGCGCAGGAGCGGCCGCGTGTCGGTTCCGCCGCGGCGCTCGACCCGGGCGCGCCGCTCGCCGAGGAACACCTCGGTGCCCACCGCCAGAGGGTCGCGACCGTCGCGCTCGCCCTCGAGCGCATCCTCGACCCAGAAGCTCCCGTCCAGTCCGTGGACGCGGCCCACCCGGCCGACGGTGACGAGACGGGGTTGGGAGGTCAATCCACGACGTCGACGAACACGCGGCGGCCCTGCTTCGTACCGGTCGCGCGAGCGACCTGGCGCAGGGCGGAGATGGTGCGCCCGCCGCGGCCGATCACCTGGCCGACGTCCTCGTCGGCCACCGTGAGCTCGAGCACGAGCGTTCCGTCCTCCTCCTCGAACTGCTCGACCGACACCGCGTCCGGCTTGTCCACGAGCGCCCGGGCCAGGAAGGCGAGCAGCTCGGCCAAGGCCGCGCTACCCCTCGCTGGCGCCGGCGGTGGGGACCTCGTCGGCGGGCGCGGCGTCGGCGACGCTCGCCGGCTCGTCGGCGGACGCGGGTTCGCCGCTCGCCTCCTCGGAGGTGATGGCCTCCTCGGCGCCAGCGGCCTGGGTTTCGTCACCGTCCGGGATCTCGGCGGCGCTGGTGGCGGCCGGCGCCGGCTCGGCCGCCG
>JACCTJ010000006.1 GCA_013812485.1 Thermoleophilaceae bacterium | reverse complement strand
TCCTGCGCAGATCCATCCCGGCCACCCTAGCGCGGCCCCGGCGCGTGCACGAGCGCGAGAGCGCAGAGACGGCGCCCGCGCTCCTCGACCGGCACGCAAGGTCGTCGATGGCCCAGGGCCTAGTGCTGCCTGGGTAACCGGATGTTCACGAGGGTGTACCTAGCTGCGTAGGCCGAACCGGGGAGGCGCCGCATCTCTTCGCGCCCCGAGCCCACGCGAACGTCATGCCGCCCGTCACCGAACAACCCTCGCCGTCTTCCCGCGCCCGGCGACCGGACTCGGCCCCTGCGCGTCCGGGCCGTCACGACGCCGCGGGCACGGACGCCGGCGCGCTTGACCGCCATCACGACCGCATCCGTCGCCGCGGCGTGAACAAGGTCGTGCTCCTGCTCGCGCACCTGACCATCCGCCCGGCCATCCTGCTCTGGTTCCGTCTCAGCCGCACCGGCCGCGAGCACATTCCCACGCGCGGCGGCGTGCTCCTGGCCTCGAACCACCGCAGCTTCCTCGACCCGTGGCTGGTCGCGGTCTGCGCGCGCCGCCCGACCTACTTCATGGCCAAGCGGGAGCTCTTCGACAAGCGTCTTCAGGGCTGGTTCCTCAACGCACTCGGCGCCTTTCCCGTCTGCCGCGGCGAGTCGGACGAGACCGCGACCGAGACCGCCCGCCTGCTGCTGGAGCGCGGCGAGGCGGTGTTGATCTTCCCCGAGGGCACGCGGACCCGCTCGGGCTCGCTGCGACGCCCCCGGCGCGGGATCGGGCGACTGGCGCTCGAGGCCGGAGTCCCGGTCGTGCCGATCGCCGTGCTCGGATCGGAGCGCGCGCGCCGCGGCTGGCGGATTCGCCCGGTCAAGATCAGCGTGCGCTGCGGGCGCCCGCTGACCTTCCCGCGCGTCGAAGGCCCCTCGCGGCGCCTCGCGACCGAGGTCAGCGAGCGGATCTGGCCGTGCGTCGAGCTCCAGTGGGAGTGGCTCGGCGGGCTGCCGCCCCTGCGCACCGCCGCCGTCGTGGGCGCCGGCTCGATGGGAACGGCCTTCGCCGCTCTGCTCGCGCGCGCCGGCCTCGACGTCCAGCTCGGCTGCCGGCGCGCCGACCAGGCCGCCCGCATCCGCGCGGAGGGCCGCAACGACGACTACCTGCCCGACGTCGAGCTGCCGCCCGAGCTGCGCGTGGCCACCGTCGGAGAGATCGAGTTCGGCGGGATCGACCTCGTGGTGCTCGCCGTCCCCTCGCGTGAGCTCCCACAGGTCGTGGCCCGGCTCGGCGCCCGCATCGGCGAGCGCAGCGCGGTGCTGGTGCTCGCCAAGGGGCTGGTCGCTCCGCTCGGCACGCGCCCGACCTCGTACGTCGAGGCGCGCGTCGCCGCGCGCGCGGTCGCCTTCCTGGGCGGGCCGGCCCACGCCGGGGAGGCGGTAGAGCACGGTGCGTCGGTGGTGCTCGCCGCGGCCGACGAGGATCTGCGTCCGCAGCTCGCCGAGGTGCTCGAGCGCGCCGGCCTCGAGGTCGAGGAGACCGCCGACATCGTCGGCGTCGAGCTCGGCGCGTGCGCCAAGAACGCGGCCACCCTGGCCGCCTCGGTGGCGGCTTCCAGGGGCAACAACGCGGCCGGCGCCGCCGCCGGCGGGGTGTTCGCCGAATGCTTCGAGCTCGCGCTCGCCCAGGGCGCCCGCCCGGCCACGCTGGCCGGCCTCGCCGGCGTCGGCGACCTCGTGGGGACGGTCCTGGCCACGGGCAGTCGTAATCGCCGGGCCGGAGAGCTCCTCGCCGAGGGGATGCCGGCCGAGCAGGTCCCGGACGCGCTCGGCTGCGCAGCCGAGGCGCTCGACGCCGTGCCACTGCTCGTGGATGCGCTCGGGGCCGCCGGAGTCGACTGCCCGGCGACCCGCGCCCTGTCCGACCTGATCGCCGGCGAGACGAGCGCGGAGGGGTGGTTCGAGCGGCTCTCGGGAGCGCCGGCCGAGGGAGACCGGCGCGTCGCCTGAGGAATGCGCGGGATAGGCTCGATGGGTGGAGAAGGTCGGCGACACAGCCGAGCTCGACGCGGAGTTCACAGCTCTTTATCGCGCTCACCTGCGTGACGTCTATAGCTATGCGTATTACCGGATCGGCAACCACCACGACGCTGAGGATCTCACCGAGCAGACCTTCCTCCAGGCCTGGCGCCACTTCGAGCGCGCGCGCAGCGAGGCCAACGGCCGGCCGCTGCGCCCCTGGCTCATCCGCATCGCCCACAACCTGGCGGCGAACTACTACCGCGACCGGGCGCGGCGCCCGCAGACCGGTCTGGAGGACGCGGCCGTGGTCTCCACGCCGCACGAGACCGAGCAGCTCGTCGAAGGCCGCGAGGAGCTGCGTGACGTACTCGAGGGTGTGGCTGCTCTGCCCGACGATCGCCGCGAGGCCCTGATCATGCGCTTTGCCCTCGGGATGGACAACCGCGAGATCGCCCGCGCGCTCGGGCGCTCGGAGGGAGCGACCAAGGTGCTGCTGCACCGCGCGATCAAGCAGCTCGAGGGAGCGCTGGCCGCCCGTGGGTGAGCTGAGCGACACCGAGCGCCTGCTGCGCTTCGCGCTCGCGCCCGTCGAGCCGCCCCGCGCCCTGGGTGAGCGCGTCGAGCGCGGCCTCACGCTCGTGGCCGGGGCCGCCGCAGAGGAGCTCGCCGACTGGGAGCTCAAGGCCATGCGCGATCCCCGCAACTGGATGCGGCCCGTGGCCGCGGTGGCGGTCGGAGGAGCGGCGGCGGGAGCGCTCGTGCTCGTGCGGGCGCGGGCGCACCATCGTGCGCGGCCGGGCGGGCTCAAGGCGCTCGATCGCGGCGCGCGCGACGTGGCGCGCGGCCTGCGCCGGCGCTTCGAGCGCTGAGCGGGTTGTCGCCCCCTCCGAGGGGCGAAAAAGGCCTGCGTCACGAGCGCCTCGAGCAACCCTGAAGGGCGTTGGGCCGATCCGCCCTGCGCAGGCCGTCCGAAACGGCCTGGACCGCCGATATCGTCTTGACTGTGCCCACCTGTTATCGCCATACCGATCGCGAGACCGGCGTGGCCTGCTCGAACTGCGAGCGGCCGATCTGCCCGGACTGCATGACCACGACCTCGGTCGGGATGCGCTGCCCCGAGTGCGCGCGCGATCGCACGCCCGTACGCACGGTGCAATCGCTCGAGCGCGTGCCGACGCTCACCTACGCGCTGATCGGGAGCAACTTGCTGGTCGCGGTCGCGGTGTTCCTGAGCGGCGCTAGCGCGATCTCCTTCGGGGGTGGGTCGCTCCTCGACGCCCTGGCCGTCTCGCAGGTCGGCATCGCCCGAGGCGAGGTGTGGCGGCTCGTGAGCGCTGGCTTCGTCCACGCCGGCATGCTCCACCTGGCCTTCAACATGTTCGCCCTCTACGTTCTCGGCGGGCTGCTCGAGCCGGCGATCGGCAAGCTGCGATTCGGGCTCATCTACTTCGTCTCTCTGCTGGCCGGGTCGTTCGGGGCGCTGCTGCTGACCGCGCCGAACGTGCCGACGGTCGGGGCCTCGGGCGCGGTCTTCGGGATGATGGGCGCGGCCATCGTGGTCATGCGCAACCGGGGCATCAACCCGATGGAGAGCGGCCTAGGCCTCTGGCTTGGGCTCAACCTGGCCATCACCTTCCTGATCCCGGGCATCTCGATAGGGGGCCACATCGGCGGGCTCGTTGGCGGGGCGCTCGCTGCGGTGTTGCTGTTCGAGGTGGGTGACCGGGTGCGCCTACCGGCGATCGTGCCGGCGGCCGCGGTGGCGCTGCTCGGCGGGCTGGCGGTGGCCGGCTCGCTGGCGGTCTCTTACGGGTAGTCGGGACCGGCCGGTCCCGCCTCCGCCTCGAGCGCAGCCTTGAGCCGGTGGAGCGTCGCCTGGTTGTACCTGCGCACCCACTCGTAGCCGTCGCGCTCGGTCCGGCGGACCTTGAGCGGACGCAAGATCCGCATCAGCCCGAACGTGGTACGCCATCGTGGTCTGGTGCGTCAACCGCGTGCCGCCCTCGCTGGGCTCTACGGTCCAGCGAGCGACGATGTCAACCGGGCTAGTGAATTGCGCGTTTCGAGCACAGGCGCGGGCGCTCGAGCTCGATGACCTCGTCGACGAGCGTCATCTCGCCCGCGCCGGTCGCCTCGACCCGCGCGCGGACGCGCAGGCCACCTACGGTCACGAGGCGGTTGCCCGCACGCGGCTCCCACTGCGGCCCGCGAACGGGTAGGCGACTGCGTCGAACACCACCCCGGGCGGCCTATCGATGAACGTCGTCACCTCGATGTTGGCCGCCGACCGGCTTCAATCGGCCGGACCGGCGGAGGATCGAGTCAGCGATGGCTCGCGGCCGACGCTACTCGGCCGCGGGAACCGCTCGAGCTCGATCCAACGCCCCGGCGGGGGTGCTTCGACCCGGCCGGGATGGAGCACGTGGCCGAGCAGCTCGACTCCGTCGATCAGTCGCGGACCGGGCCGCGAGAAGTACGAGCTCGCGTCCACGGCCACCACCCGTTCGGCGCCGATCCGTTCGAGCACGGCCGCGTGGTCTCTGACCTCGATTGCCGAGCGCTCGGCGTCGTATCCGCAGGGCATGGCGACCGCGACCTGAGGCGCCGTCGCGGCGATCTCCTCGGGCTCGGCGGTCCGCGAGCGCTCGCCGGGCAGGCCGAGCAGGTCCTCGCCGCCCGCGAGCTCGATCATCTGCGGCACCCAGTGCCCGCCGAGGAAGATCGGGTCGAGCCACTCGAGCGCGACCACCCGGGGGCGCTCGGCTCCGGCGACGGCGGCGGTGACCCGGTCGAGCCGCTCGGCGGCGTCGGCCCGTAGGCGCGCTCCGGCCTCGGGCACGCCGGCGGCCTGCGCCAGCTCGTCGGCGCCCGCGAGCACCTCGCCGAGCGTCGCGGGGTCGAGCGAGAGGACCTGCGGCTGACCCGGAAGCTCCTCGGCCACCGCGCGCACGTCGTCGAAGGAGACCGCGCAGACCGTGCACACCGCCTGGGTGACGATCAGGCCGGGCTCGAGCTCGCGCAGCAGCTCGGCGTCGAGCTCGTAGAGGGCCTCGCCGCGCTCGGTGCGCTCGCGGACGGCTCGGTCGATCTCGGCCGCGGAGAGGCCCTCGGGGATGACCGTGCGCGTAAGCTGTGGCGAGCGCTCCGACGCCTCCGCAGGAAAGTCGCACTCGTGGGTGACGCCGACGACGTCGTCGCCCAGCCCGAGCGCGAACAGCATCTCGGTGGCGGAGGGGACGAGGCTGGCGATCCGCACGAGGAGGAACGATAGATGGCACTCATGGCCGCCGACGAGATCCAACGGCGCCTCGCAGAGGTCGACGGCTGGGAGCGCTCCGGCAACTCGATCCGCAAGCAGTTCAAGGTCGACGACTTCGTGGGCTCGGTGGGCTTCGTGGACCGCATCGTCGAGCCTGCCGAGGACATGGGCCACCATCCCGACCTCGAGATCTCGTGGAACACGGTCACGGTCAAGCTCTCGACCCATTCCGAGGGCGGCCTGACCGAGGCCGACTTCGAGCTCGCGGGGAGGATCGACGCCCTCACCTGAGGCGGCCGGCGCCCCGGTGAGCGCATCGGAGGCCTCTGGTACCTTCCGCAGGCCTGCGCATGAGCGACGACGACCCTCGAAGTAGCGGCGGTAGCGGGCCGAGCACGTGACGACTGTGCTCTTCGCGCTCGCCCTGATCGCGTTGGTCGCGATCAACGGTCTGTTCGTCGCCGCCGAGTTCGCGCTCGTGCGGGCTCGCAAGGACCGCATGGAGTCCCTCGTCGAGGAGGGCAGACGCGGCGCGCGGCTCGCGCTGCGCCAGATCGAGCGCATCGACGAGTACCTGTCGGCGTGCCAGGTCGGGATCACGCTCGCCTCGATCGGGATCGGCTTCCTCGGCGAGCGAGCGATCGGGGACCAACTCGAGGGCGCGCTCGAGGGTGTGGTCGGCGCGGTCGCGGGTGGGATCCTCGGCTTCCTGCTCGCCTACTTCATCACGACCTTCGCGCATATCACGATCGGCGAGCAGGTCCCGAAGATCTACGCGATCACCCACGCCGAGGCCACCGCTCGCCTGATCGCGGGCACGCTCGAGCTCTTCCGGGTCGCGGCCAAGCCCTTCATCTGGCTCGTCAACGTCTCATCCAACGCCATGCTGCGGGTGGTCGGCGTCAACGCCCAGGCCGAGTTCGAGGAACCGGCGAACCAGGAGGAGGTGAAGATGCTGATCGCGCGCGGCATGCAGGGCGGCACGCTCGACCCCGGCGAGGCGACGATGCTCTCGGGCGTCTTCCACCTCCACGAGCAGCAGGCCCGCCAGGTCATGACGCCGATCCCGGCCGTGGTCACGGTCGACGTCTCCGAGGACGTGCGCACGGCGCTCGAGCGCTGTGTCGAATCGGGGCACACCCGGCTGGTGGTCACCGAGGATGAGAACACCGACCGCATCCGGGGCGTCGTGCACTCGAACTCACTCGTGCGACGGCTGATGCGCGAGGGCCCCGAGACCTCGGTCGAGGGCTCGGTCAAGGAGGCGCTGATCGTCCCCGAGACCCGCGCGCTCGACGACCTGCTCGCCGACCTCCAGCGCGAGCGCATGTCGGTCGCCGTGGTGGTCGACGAGTACGGGCGCACGGTGGGGATCGTCTCGGTCGAGGACATCGTCGAGGAGGTGGTCGGGGAGATCGCGGACGAGACCGACCCGGCCGCCGCGGGCGTGCGCCGCCTGGCCAACAACGACTGGTACGTGCGCGGCCACATCCCGATCACCGACCTCGACGACTACGGCATGCACCTCGAAGTCGACTCCGACGCCTACAACTCGGTCGGCGGGTTCATCTTCTCGGAGCTCGGTCGCCTGCCCAAGCGCGGCGACATGGTCCGCGCCAACGACTACTCGCTGCGGGTGGAGTCCGTGCGCCAGAACCGCGTCGAGGCGGTGCGCATCCGCGATCACGAGCCGGCGCGGCGGGCGCGGCAGCACGCGGCCAACGGGCGGACGCAGCTCGAGGCCGGCGGTGAGCCCTCCGCGGGCGGCGACGGTCCCGGCGAGGGGTCGCCGGCGAGCGCCCCGAGCGCTAAGGCCGAATAGGGCTTCTCCGTCCGCCGCCGGGGCTACGTTGCCTCGGCAAGTAACCGCCCGCACGAGGAGGTCTTGTCGATGTGGTCTGTCCGGCTCAGCGACGCGCAGCGCGACGCCCTGCGTGGGCTGATCGAGGCTCAGGGAGTGACCGGCCCGCTGTTCACCGGCGCCCGCGAGGCGCTCGAGCTGGCGCGCTGGGACGAGCTGCCGGAGGCCGCGCTCCCGTGGGAGCGCGTGGCGGAGCTGGCCTCGACCCAGGGGATCGGCGAGGCCGACGTGGTGTGGGACCTCGCGTGCGGGATGCGAGGCGAGATGCGCAGCTCCGGGACGGGGTAGGTCGCGAGGCTCCTCAGCGCCGCTCGCGCCTACCCGTAGTCGAGGAACCCGGCCTTGACCTTGCGGCCGAGCCGGCCTTCTTCGGCCATGGCGTAGAGCCGCCGCGGCACCTCTGCGCCGATCGACTCGCCGATGGCGATCGAGACGTCGATCCCGACGAGGTCGAGCAGCGCCAGCGGTCCAAGCGGGTGCCCGGCGCCGGAGCGCATGCAAGTGTCGATCGCGCTCGGCTCGAGGCCGCTCTGCTCCATGAAGCGCACGGCGTCGAAGAGGTAGGGGAAGAGTAGGCGGTTGACCACGAACCCGGGCGTGTCGAGGACCTCGACGCCGGTCTTGCCGAGCGCTTCGCAGAGCGCCTGCACCCGCCGCCGCGTCTCCTCGCTGGCGCTGGGCGGATAGACGAGCTCGATCAGCTTCATCCGCTCGACCGGGTTGAAGAGGTGGAAGCCCGCGAAGCGATCGGCGCGCAGGCTCGACTCGGCCAGCGCGGTGATCGACAGCGAAGAGGTGGACGAGGTGAGGATGGTGTCCTCGCCGAGGAGAGGGTCGATCTGGCGGTAGGCCTCGAGCTTGGCGTCCGCGGCCTCGACGACGGCCTCGACGATGAAGGTCGCCTCGGAGAGCTCCTCGAGCTCGGTCACCACCTCGGCGGTGCAGTCCTCGCCGAGCCTGTCGCGCGCGCGCTCCGCCGAGGCCTCGCTGCGTGCGTAGAGGGCGATCTCGCCGTGAGCGGACGCCAGCCGGGCCAGCCCGCAGGCGATCGTGCCGCTGCCGATGATCCCGAGCCGCTCGGGCAGATTGGTTGACTGGTCAGTCAAAGCGGCGGGTAGAGTTCCACATCCTGGCCGGCCGTGCGTCGCCGGGTGCCGCCGAACCGACCGAGAGAAGCCTCAGCCGAAAGGGGAACGACATGCCGATGTACAGCGAAGAGGGCCGCGAGGTCGTCGTCGTCGAGGCGGTCCGGACCCCGATCGGACGCGGTCACCCCGAGAAGGGCTACTACAGGGACACGCACCCCAACGAGCTCCTCGGCAGGTGCTTCACCGAGGTGATCGAGCGCTCCGGGATCCCGCCCCAAGAGGTCGAGGACGTCATCTCCGGCTGCGTACAGCAGTACGGCGAGCAGGCGTTCAACGTGGGCCGCAACGCGTGGCTCCAGGCCGGCCTGCCGGAGGAGACACCCGCCACGACCGTGGATCGGCAGTGCGGATCGGCCCAGCAGGCGGTCAACTTCGGCGCCGCATTGATCGCCGCCGGCGTGCACGACGCCGTGATCGGCTCGGGCGTCGAGCACATGGGCCACATCCCCATGGGCGTCGGCTTCAAATGGGTCGACGACGTCGGCTCGCCGTGGCCGCAGGAGCTCCTGGCCAAGTACAACCTCGTGCCCCAGGGCATCTCGGCCGAGATGATCGCCGACAAGTGGGAGATCCCGCGCTCGGAGCTCGACGAGCTCGGCCTGCGCTCTCACCAGCTCGCCCATCAGGCGACCGAGGAGGGCCGTTTCGAGCGCGAGATCGTGCCGTTCGCCGTCAACGGCGACACCTTCCACGTCGACCAGGGCATCCGGCCCGAGTCGACGCTCGAGAAGCTCTCGAGCCTCAAGCCGGCGTTCAAGGAGGACGGTCGCGTCACCGCCGGCAACTCCTCGCAGATCTCCGACGGCGCCGCCGCCGTGCTGCTCATGGAGCGTTCGAAGGCCGAGGCGCTCGGCCTCAAGCCGCGGGCGCGGATCCTCGACCAGACCACGGTCGGCGTCGACCCGGTGATCATGCTCACCGGTCCGATCCCCGCCACGAAGAAGCTGCTCGAGCGGAACGGGATGATCATGGACGACATCGACCTGGTGGAGATCAACGAGGCCTTCGCCTCCGTGATCGCCGCCTGGCGACGCGAGCTCGAGCCCGACATGGACCGCGTGAACGTGAACGGTGGGGCGATCGCCCTCGGGCATCCGCTCGGCTCGACCGGCGCGCGCCTCATCACCTCCCTGCTGCACGAGATGGAGCGCACCGACAAGGAGATCGGCCTCGTGACCATGTGCTGCGGCGGCGGGCTCGGGACGGGGACGATCCTCCAGCGGATCTAGGGTGCCGGCCCGCTCGGTCAGTCCCCGAGCCCGACCGAGCCGTCCTCGCGCAACGTCCAGTGCGGGTTGTGGGCGATCTCCCAGGGGTGGCCGTCCGGGTCGAGGAAGACCCCGGAATAGCCGCCCCAGAAGGTCTCGCCGCCCCCGCGAGCGATCGTCGCGCCCGCCGCCTCGGCCTCGGCCAGCGCGGCGTCGACATCTCCCGGCGAGGCCACGTTGTGGGCGAGGGTGACCCCGCCCCAGCCGCCGCCGTCGGACACTCCGCTGTCCTCGGCGAGGTTGGCGCGGTCCCATAGCGCGCGGACGAGGCGCCGGCCTGGAAGAAGGCCACGTCCGCGCCCGGCTCTGCCCCGGTCGTCCACCCGATCGCCTCGTAGAAGGCTCGTGCTCGAGGTAGGTCGGCGACCCCGAGGGTGAGACGCCCTGTGTCAACGCGCTGCTCCATGCCGGGATCCTCCCAGACCGGCGGACGCGGACTCCGGCCGTTTCCGTGCGCCAGCGCCCGGGGACAATCGTTCGGATGGCCAGCCCTCCTGGAACGCTCCGCTACGCCGATCGCTATCGCGTCGTGCGCCGTCTCGGCGCCGGAGGCATGGCCACGGTCTTCCTGGCCGAGGACGAGCGCCTCGGCCGTCAGGTGGCGGTCAAGCGCCTGCACGCCGACAGCCCCGAGGACATGGCCCGGCGCTTCGACCGCGAAGCCAGGCTGGGCGCCTCGCTCAACCATCCGAACCTCGTCATGGTTTTCGACACCGTCGTTGATCCCGAGGGCGTGCTGATCGTCATGGAGTACGTCGACGGGCCATCGCTGTCCGCGGTGTTGAAGAGCGGAGCGCTTGCGCGCGACCGCGCGCTCGGAGTTATCCGCGAGATCGCTGCTGCGCTCGATCAAGTGCACGGCCAGGGGATCGTCCACCGCGACGTGAAGCCGGCGAACATTCTGCTCGCCGAGCGGGGTCAGGCCAAGCTCGCCGACCTCGGTATCGCTTTCGCCGCCGAGGCGGCCACCCACATCACGCGCACGGGAACGGTTCTCGGCACGCCGTCCTACATGGCGCCTGAGCAGCTCGAGGGCCGCGAGGTGGGACCGGCCGTCGACGTCTACGCCCTGGCCACCGTGGCCTTCGAGGCTCTTTCGGGGCGCAAGGCGCGGATCGGCGGTACGCCGCTGGAGATCGCCCACCGGATCGCTACCGAGTCGGCGCCCGACCTGCGCGAGGCATGGGCGGAGGCGCCGGAAGGAGCATCCCAGGTGTTGTGCCAGGGCATGGCCTTCGATCCCGCGGACCGCACTCGGTCCGCCGGCGAGCTCGCCGAGCGGCTCGAGGCCGAGCTCGGCGGCGGCGGCCGGGCTTCCACCGCGGCGACGAGGCGGGTGGGGCGCGGCGCCGCGG
>JACCTJ010000358.1 GCA_013812485.1 Thermoleophilaceae bacterium | reverse complement strand
GGGTCCGCCCGGCCGCGCTCAGCGCCGCATCGCCGGCGGCGAAGCCGCTGCGGCGGTTCTCCTCCTCGAGACCGACCAGCTCGACGAGCACGACGGTGAACGGGCCCCCCTGGATCTCGGCGCGCTTGGCCGCGGCGTCGACCACCTGACGGAAGTAGCTGTGGGAGTAGAGCAGGGTGACGTTGTCGGTGACCGAGATCGATCCGAAGCCCAGCAACGGCTCGCGGTCGCCGCGGCGCTGGCGTATCTCGGGGTCGTCGAGGGCCGCGGCGAGCCCCTCCCGGGGAACCGGCGGCCGGCGGCGGACGGCGGCCACGAAGGCGGCGACGACGCCCGGATCGAACTGCGTCCCGGCACAGGCCTCGATCTCCTGGCAGGCGTCGTCCACCGGCATCCGGGCCCGGTAGGGACGCTCCGCGGTCATCGCGCTGAACGAGTCGGCCACGGCGACGATGCGGGCCTCGAGCGGAATCTGCGGGCCGGTCAGGCGCGACGGATAGCCCGTGCCGTCCCAGCGCTCGTGGTGGTGGAGGATGGTCTCGCCCAGCGGACGCAGAGCGGGCACGTGCTCGACCAGCCGGCACCCGATCCGGGGATGAAGCTCGATCAGGCTGCGCTCGTCGGGGGTGAGAGCGGCCGGCTTGAGCAGGATTCGCTCGCTGATCCCGATCTTGCCGATGTCGTGCAGAAGCGAGGCGAAGAGCAGGTTCTCGCGCTCCTGCTCGGGCACGCCGAGCTCCTCCGCAACCGCCGCGACGTAGTCGGAGACCTCCTCGGAGTGGCCGCGCAGGAAGGGGTCCTTGGCCTCGAGGGCCTCGGCCAGCAGTGAGACGGTGGAGACGTAGGCGCCGCGCAGCTCCCCGCGCAGACGCGCGTTGGCGAGCAGGCTCCCGGCCTGGTCGCCGAGGGCCACGAGGGTCTCGTCGTCGAGCTCCTCGAAGCCCCCGTCACGGTTGGCGCAGACGACCACGCCGTCGAAGTCGTCGTGCACGTAGAAGGGGATGGCCACGAGATTCTCGATCTCCTGGTCGGCGGCGTGGGCGCTTGCTCCGCCGTCGTCTGGGGCCGGCGCGTCCTCCCGCAGCGTCGTGTCGCGCTCGATCACCTGCCAGGCGAAGCGCTGAGCAAGCTGACTGTGCTCGGGGTCTTCCCCGAAGCCCTCCGCCGCGAGCAGGTCGAGGTCCCCGTCGTCGTCGCGATCGCGGCGCGAGAGCAACAGGCCCTTCTCGGCCTCGAGCAAGGAGGTGGCCAGACGCAGGATGAGCTGCGGGACGTCGTCGGTGCGCCCGAGCGGACCGCGCTCGGTCGAGATCCGCGAGACCTCGTTCTTGAGCGGGCGCACGAATTCCCTGTCGGCCGTCCGCGCCTCCTTGACCTGCTGCGACGACCGGCGCTCCCGGTCGAGTTGCTCGTCGAGATCGCGGGCTCGCCCCTCGGCCTCGGTCAGTCGCTCGTCGCGCTCGCGCAGCCTCTTGTCGCGCTCCCGCAATCGCTCGTCGCGTTCCTCGATGCCGCGCCCGTGCTCGGCGACCTTCTCCTGGGCGCCCTCGAGATCCTCGTATGCGCGGAGCTCGCGCGCACGCTGACGCCGCTCCCGCCACCAGGCCAGGGCGACCAGCCCGGCGGCCAGGACGATCAGGCCGAGGAGGCCGATGGCCTCGGCCGTAGCCAGGACCACGAGGGTGCCGGTGAGCCCCGGGAGGAGGATGAGCAGGGCAGCCGCGAGCAGCGCCACGAGGACGAGCAGCGGGAACAGAAACCCGAGAAGACGGCCCTTCATCTCGAGCGAGAATAGCCACGCGCCGCGACCGCGCCGAGTCCGGGATTCTCCGCTCGGCCGCGAGCGGGCGCGCCCGACTCCGGCGTGACGTAGGCGCGAGCAGCAGTCACCCGGCGGCGCCGCGCTTGAGCTGGCGGCGCTCGAGGTAGTCGGACCCGACGGACTCGTAGCCGACCTGGCCGCCCGATCCGTACGCACGTGCCTTGTGCGCTAAGGCGCGGAGCTCTCGTAGTCGGTGTCCATGAGCGCCCGCTGCGCCTTCGACAATTCGTAGAGGTCGGCGATCGATCGCTCGGCTTCGGCCTCGACCGCAGTGAGGTCGGAGAGATGGGCGCCAAGGCGCTCGGCACTCGCGCCGTGCTCGCCCGCGAGGAGCTCGCCGAACGCCCGCGCATCGGGGTCGCGCCCGAGTCGGGCTCGGCTGCGAGCCAGGATCGCCAGTATCTCGCCTGCGTCGAGGTTCTCGTAGCGCGTCAGCGCCGTGGCGCCCGGGAGGACTCGAGGGTGGACCCCAAGCACGCCGCCGAGCCAGTCGAGGAAGCCCTCGCGCTCTTCGGCGACCTCGGCGGTTAGAGCGTGCAGTCGCCGCCCGAGCCGGTCGAGCTCGCCGACCTGAGCGCTCGAGGGTAGGCGGATCGGGAGCGGCGCGATGAACTGCTTGTTGGCGGAGAGGAAGTCTCCTCGGAACGGCACCGACCCACGCCGAAAGACCCAATCGACCACTCGCGAGTTGAGGACGACCATGAGAGACCACACAGATGGACCCTCGCCACGAACGAGAATCCCGTTGACGTCGACGTTATCGAGGTATACGTCGCCCGCTGGGTCCGCAGCCGCACGCAGGTTCGT
>JACCTJ010000142.1 GCA_013812485.1 Thermoleophilaceae bacterium | reverse complement strand
AGGCCGCGGCGCGGGTCTTCGCGCGCGAAGGTTACGCGGGTGCGTCCGTGGAGGAGGTCGCCGGCGAGGCCGGTTTCTCGACGGGAGCGCTCTACTCGAACTTCAGCGGCAAGGAGGAGCTCTTCCTGGCGCTTCTGACGCGCAACGTCGAGCGCGTGAGTAGCCGGGTCGCCGATGCGGTCGCCGAGCGCCCGACCGTCGAGGAGCGCGCCCACGGCGCCGCCGCCGAGTGGATGCGCTTCGTCGAGCGCGAACCCGAGCAGGTGCTCCTGTTCATGGAGTTCTGGGCCTACGCGGTGCGCGACCCCGAGATGCGTCCGCGCTTCGCCGCCGCCTACGCCGAGCCGCGCGCGGCCACCGCGCGCCTGATCGACGACTCCGCGCGGGAGCTCGGATTGCGCCCGACACTGCCCGCCGAGCAGCTCGCCACCGCCATCGACGCGCTCGCCGACGGGCTCGCCCTCCAGCGGCTCGTCGACCCCGGCTCGGTGCCCCCGAGCCTCTTCGGCGAGGTGCTCTCCGTGCTCCTCGCCGGCGCCAGCGCGCGGGCCTCCGACCCTACCCCGGACACTGTTAGCCTCGCGTCCGTGACCCCTCCGCAGACCTCCCTCGACGGCCTCGAGCTCGTGGCCAGCGGCAAGGTCCGCGAGATGTACCGGGCTGACGGACGGCTGCTCATGGTCGCCTCGGACCGCGTCTCGACCTACGACGTCGTCCATCCCACGCCGGTGCCCGACAAAGGCAAGGTGCTCGCCGGCCTGTCGGCGTTCTGGTTTGCGCGCACGGCGGAGATCTGCCCGAACCACCTCGTCTCCTACACCGACGTCCCCGGCGAGGCGCGCGGGCGCGGCCTGCTCGTCGAGGAGCTCGAGATGTTCCCGGTCGAGTGCGTCGTGCGCGGCTACCTCACGGGATCCGGCTGGAAGGACTACCGGGAGAGCGGCGCGGTCTGCGGGATAGGGCTGCCCGCGGGTCTCGAGGAGTCGGCCGAGCTGCCCGAGCCGATCTTCACGCCGGCCACCAAGGCCGAGGCCGGCGACCACGACGAGAACGTCGACTTCGACCGCGCGGCCGAGATCCTCGACGATCGCCAGCTGCTCGAGGAGCTGCGCCGACTGTCGCTCGAGCTGTATCGGTTCGCCGGCGCGCACGCCCGCGAGCGGGGGATCATCCTGGCCGACACCAAGCTCGAGTTCGGTCGCTCCTCGAACGGCGAGATCGTCCTTGGCGACGAGGCCTTCACGCCCGACTCCTCGCGCTTCTGGCCGTCCGACGAGTACGCGCCGGGCCGCGGTCAGCGCTCCTTCGACAAGCAGTTCGTGCGCGACTGGGTCATGAGCGCGGGGTGGGACCGCACGCCGCCCGCACCCCCGCTGCCCGACGACGTGTGCGCGGGGACTCGGCGGCGGTACGTCGAGGCCTACGAGCGCATCACGGGCGAGCCGTTCTCGGCGTGGCTCGAGCGCACGGGCTCCTAGTAGTAGACCCGCCACGCCGCCGCTTGCGGCGCGTGCTGACCACCGTCCGAGTGCTGGTCGGCCTCCAGTTCGTGCTGGCCGGGCTGGTGCCGAAGTTCCTCTTCCACGGCCAGACTGTCGCGAGCTTCGACCGCTGGGGCCTGCCGGCTCCGGAGCTGTTCGTCTACGCCGTCGGGTCGCTCGAGGTGGTCGGCGGGCTCGCGCTCGTGGCCGGCTTTGTCCCGCGCTGGGCAGCCGCCGTGCTGACGGTTGACATGGCCGGCGCGCTCCTGACCGCGGGCCTCGTCGACGGCGGGGTCCACCTCCTCGCGCCGCCGATCCTGGCGGCCCTGCTGATCCTGATCGCCGTTCGCGGTGGAGCCTGGCCGGTGCGCCCGGCGCTCGGCCGGCACTCCCGCTCGAGCGCGGCTGGGTCTGACCCGCCTCTTAAGATGGCGTCGTTGGCCGAGCCACCGTCACCCACCGCCCCGCGCGCGGAATGAAGGTTCGTGTCCTCATACGCCCCAAGGAGGGCATCCTCGATCCTCAGGGTCAGGCGGTCGAGCGCGCGCTGCCCGCCCTCGGCTTCGAGGGCGTCGAGTCGGTCCACGTCGGCCGGCTGGTCGAGCTCGAGGTCGCCGACCCGGCGCGGGTCTCGGAGATGTGCGAGCAGCTGCTGGCCAACCCGCTGGTCGAGGACTACGAGGTGCAGGTCGGGGCACAGTGACCGTCCGGCCCCGAAAACCAAGCAGGTCAAGGACGCAGGGGCGAACGCTTGGCGGGCCAAGCGGAGCTCCGAGGACGCCGACATGCGCCGGTTTGCAGGGGTCCGGATGAGGTTTGGGGTTGTTCGGTTCCCTGGCTCCTGCGACGAGGTCGACGCGTTGCTTGCCTGCCGTCGCTTCGCCGACGCGGAGATCCTATGGCACCGCGAGCGCGATCTGCGCGGCGTCGGCGCCGTGGTGCTGCCCGGCGGCTTCTCCTACGGCGACTACCTGCGCGTCGGGGCGATCGCGCGTTTCTCGCCGGTGATGGAGGCGGTGACGGAGTTCGCGCGCGCCGGCGGTCCGGTGCTCGGCATCTGTAACGGGTTCCAGGTCCTGTGCGAGGCCGGCTTGCTTCCGGGCGCCCTGCTTCCCAACACGGGCCTGCGCTTCTTGTGCCGCCAGGTCGATGTCCGTGTGGGCAACCCGGACACCGTGTTCACGCACGCGTGCGCGCGCGCGGAGCGGCTGTCGCTGCCGGTCAAGCACGGAGCCGGCCGCTTCTACGCGCCGGACTATGTGCTCGACCAGATGGAGGCGGGCGGCCAGATCGCGCTGCGCTACGCCGAGGGACACAATCCGAACGGGTCGGCGCGCGATGCGGCCGGCGTGACCAACGAGGCCGGCAACGTGCTCGGCCTGATGCCGCATCCCGAGCACGCGACCGACCCGCTCACCGGGTCGACCGACGGAGGGAAGCTGTTCGCGTCAGTGGAGCAGGTAGAGAACGAGGCCCCCGTGCTCGTATAGCGCCGCCGCGACGACCGAGCAGATTGGTAGCCTGCTGCCATGAGAACTACCATTGACCGCGCCGGCAGGCTAGTCGTTCCGAAACCGCTCCGTGACGAGCTCGGGCTCCAGCCGGGACAGGAGCTTGAGCTCCAGGCCCGCGACGGTCGACTGGAGGTCGAGCCGGCGACCACTCCGGTGACGCTCGTCGAGGAGGACGGCGCGGTGTTCGCCGTCCCCGACCGTGACCTGCCGCTCCTCACCGCCGATCAGGTGCGGGCGACGCTCGAGCGCGTGCGCCGGTGATCGTCGCTGACACGTCGGTCGCCGTTGCCGGCTTCGCCCGCTGGCACGAGTGGCACGCAGCTGCGCGGGTGGCCCTCCGGGAGGGCGCGCGCCTTGTTGCACACAGCGCCCTCGAGACCTACTCGGTGCTCACTCGGCTTCCACCGCCCAACCGGGTGTCGGGCGTAGCGGTGAGGGACTATCTCGAGCGTTCCTTCTCGGATTCCTATCTGACGCTCCGACCTCGAGATCAGCGGCTCCTCGTACCGCGGCTCGTCGAGCTCGAGGTGGCGGGCGGCGCCGTCTACGATGCTCTGATCGCGCTCACCGCAGCGTCGGCAGGGGCAAGCCTGCTCACCTGCGACAGGCGCGCGCGCGAGACCTATCAACGCTGCGGCGTCGATGCGCACCTCCTCGGCCGATGACGTCGGCCGCCAATGCCCGCCACCGCGCTCTCGGGCTGACCGACTCCGAGTACGAGCGCATCGTCGACCGCCTCGGCCGTGAGCCCAACGACGTTGAGCTCGCGGTCTTCTCGCTCATGTGGTCGGAGCACTGCGGCTACAAGCACTCGCGCAAGCTACTGGGGCGACTCCCGACCGAGGGCGAGCACGTGGTCATGGGGCCAGGCGAGAACGCGGGCGCGGTCGACGTGGGCGACGGGCTCGCGGTCGCCTTCAAGGTCGAGTCGCACAACCATCCGAGTGCGGTCGAGCCCTTCCAGGGGGCGGCGACCGGCGTCGGGGGCATCCTCCGCGACGTGTTCGCGATCGGGGCGCGGCCGATCGCCGTGCTCGACTCGCTGCGCTTCGGCCCGCTCGACTCGTCGCGCTCGCGCTACCTCATGAACGGCGCGGTCGCAGGCATCGGCCACTACGGGAACTCGATCGGCGTCGCCACGGTGGGGGGAGAGATCCTCTTCGGGGAGCCTTATGAACACAACTGCCTCGTCAACGCGATGTGCGTGGGGATCGCCCCGCGGGAGCGGCTCGTCCGCAGCGCGGCGGCCGGGGTGGGGAACCTGGTGGTTCTGCTCGGAGCCCTTACCGGCCGTGACGGGATCGGCGGCGCCTCCGTGCTCGCAAGCGCCGAGCTCGGCGAGGAGAGCGCGTCGAAGCGCCCGAGCGTGCAGATCGGCGACCCGTTCGAGGAGAAGAAGGTGCTCGAGTGCTGCCTCGAGCTGCTCGATCGTGAGCTGCTCGAGTCGCTTCAGGATCTCGGCGCGGCCGGGCTGAGCTCGAGCGCGTCGGAGATGGCCTCCAAGGGCGGGGTCGGGATCGATCTCGACGTCGCGCGGGTGCCGCGCCGTGAGCCGGGCATGGAGGCCTTCGAGGTGATGGTCTCGGAGTCGCAGGAGCGGATGCTGTGCGTGGTCGAGCCCGGACGGCTCGAGGCGGTGCGCGCGGTCTGCGAGGAGTGGGACGTGCGCTGCACGGCGATCGGCGCGGTCACCGACACCGGCCGGCTGCGCGTGCTCGAGCAGGGCGAGCCGGTTGGCGACATGCCCGTCGAGGCGCTCGTCGACGACTGCCCGCTCTACGACCTCGCGCCCGAGCGCCCTAGCGAGTCGGTCTACGCCGCGCCGCGGGCGCGGCTCGACGAGTGCGCCGACCCGGCCGACACGCTGATCGCCCTGCTGCGCTCCGAGAACATCGCCTCGAAGCGCTGGGCCTACGAGCAGTACGACGGGTTGGTCGGCTCTCGCACGGTGCGCCGTCCGGGCTCCGCCGACGCCGCCGTCCTGCACCTCGCCCACGACGGCGCGAGCGGCGCCATCGCGGTGTCTATCGACGGCAACGGGCGGCGCGTGGCCTGCGATCCCTACGTCGGGGCGGTCGAGGCCGTGCTCGAGTGCGCACGCAACCTGGCCTGCGTCGGCGCCGAGCCGCTCGGCCTGACCAACTGCCTCAACTTCGGCAACCCCGAGAAGCCCCACATCGCCTGGCAGCTCGAGCAGGCGGTCGCCGGGCTGGCTGACGCCTGCCGGGCGCTCGGTGTTCCGGTGGTCGGCGGCAACGTGTCGCTCTACAACGAGGGCGGCGGCGGGCCGATCTACCCCACGCCGGTCGTCGGCATGGTCGGGCGCGTGCCCGATCCCGGCTCCCTGCCGGAGGCGGGCTTCGTCGAGGACGGCCACGCGATCGTCCTGCTCGGCCCGTTCCGTCCCGCCCTCGCCGGGTCGGAGCTCGAGGCGCTTCGTGGTGAGATGGCCGAGAGCCTGCCGAAGCTCGACCTCGAGGCCCACACGCGCGCGCTCGCCACGGCCCGCACGGCCGTGCGCGCCGGTGAGCTGGCCACCGCTCACGATGTCTCCGACGGCGGCCTCGCCTGCGCGCTCGCGGAGTCGTGTCTGGCCCGAGGAATCGGTGCGCGCGTCGACCTCGCCGCGCTCGTCGCCCGTCTCGGCGAGAGCGACGACGAGGCGGGCGCGCTCGAGGCGGCGCTCTTCGGCGAGGGCCCCGGCGGCATCGTGGCCGCAGGACCGCGCGGCTCCGTCGAGCAGCTCGTCGCGAGCCTCACGCCTGACACCGCCCTCATCCTCGGCGAGACCGGGGGCGAACATCTGGCCATCCAGACCGGCACCACCGCTAGACTCGCGATCGAGGTCGCCGCCGCCAGAGAGGCCTTCGAACACGGCGTCGCGGACCACTTCTCATGAGCCCCGAGGATTCGATTCCCGAGCGGGACGGGCCGCGCGACGAGTGCGGCGTCTTCGGCATACACGCGCCCGGCTCCGAGGTCGCGCGCCTCGCCTACTTCGCCCTCTTTGCGCTCCAGCACCGCGGTCAGGAGTCGGCCGGGATCGCCACCTGCGAGTCCCGTCACATCATGACCCTGCGCGACCTCGGCCTCGTCTCGCAGGTCTTCGACGAGACCAAGCTGCGCGCGCTCGGCGGCGACATGGCCCTCGGCCACGTGCGCTACTCGACCACAGGCTCCTCGGCGTGGGAGAACGCCCAGCCGATCTACCGCTCCGACCACCGTGAGCTCGCCCTCGCCCACAACGGCAACCTGATCAACGCGGTCGAGCTCCACGACGAGCTGCGTGAGAACGGCGTGCAGCTGCGCTCGACCTCCGACTCCGAGCTGATCGCCGCGCTGATCTCGACCCACGAGGCCGAGACCGTCGAGGACGCGGTGGCCGACGTCGTGCCGCGGCTCGAGGGCGCACTCTCGACCGTGGTCATGACCCGCGACGCCGTCGTCGCCTTTCGCGATCCGCTGGGCCTGCGTCCACTGTCGCTAGGGCGCCTAGGCGATCGCTTTTGCGTGGCCTCCGAGAGCTGCGCCTTCGACATCATCGGCGCCGAGCTGATGCGCGAGGTCGCGCCCGGCGAGATGGTCTCGCTGTCGGACCGCGGGCTCGAGACGCGCCAGGTCGCCCACTCCGAGCGCCGCGCCTTCTGCGTTTTCGAGCACATCTACTTCGCGCGGCCCGACTCCGTGCTCGAGGGTGTGCGCACGCAGGTCGCCCGCCGGCGCATGGGGGAGATGCTCGCGCGCGAGGCGCCGGTCGAGGCCGATGTCGTGGTGGCCGTGCCCGACTCCGGAAACCCGGCCGCCGCGGGCTACTCGCTCGCCTCCGGCATCCCGCGCGACGACGGGCTGATCAAGAACCGCTACGTGGCCCGCACGTTCATCCAACCCGGCCAGGAGCTGCGCAAGCACGGGTTGCGGATGAAGTTCAACCCGCTACCCGAGGTGGTCGGCGGCCAACGCGTCGTCGTGGTCGACGACTCGATCGTGCGCGGCAACACGACGCGCCAGATCGTGGGGATGCTGCGCGGCGCGGGCGCCACCGAGATCCACCTGCGCATCTCGGCGCCGGCGATCCGCCACCCGTGCCATTACGGCATCGACATGTCGACGCCGCAGGAGATGATCGCCCACGAGCGCACCGTCGAGGAGGTGGCGGCCGAGCTCGGCTGCGACTCGCTCGCCTACCTGTCGCTCGAGGGGGTCTACGAGGCCGTCGGGGTCGAGCGCGCGACGCATTGCGACGCGTGCTTCACTGGCGACTACCCGCTCGTGCGCACGGGCGCGGCGAACGGCAAGTACGCGCTCGAGGAGCTGGCGGTCACGCCGGTCTGAGCTATTTCCTGGGAACGGCTTCGAGCCGGCGATCGACAACCTCGCTTCGAGCGTGACGAGGACGTGAAGAAGGCCGCGGAGGCCTCTCCGGCCGCCGCGGGCGCCGGTAGGGTGGCCTCATGGACCTCGATGCAGCCCTGCTCGAGAACTTCGGTTTCTCCGCCTTTCGTGCCGGCCAGCGCGAGGCCTGCGAGGCCGCCCTGGCCGGGCGCGACGCGCTCGTGGTCATGCCCACGGGCTCGGGCAAGTCGCTCTGCTACCAGCTTCCCGGTCTCATGGGCGAGGACCTGACGATCGTCGTCTCACCGCTCGTCTCGCTCATGCAGGACCAGGTCGAGGCCCTCGCCGCGCGCGGCTTCCGCGAGCAGGTCGCCCTGATCAACTCGCAGCAGGAGGCGGGCGCGAACGAGTCCGCGCTCGCCCGCGCCACGGCGGGCGACCTGCGCCTGCTCTACGTCGCGCCCGAGCGCTTCTCCTCGCCGCGCTTCGTGGCGGGGATCCGCGAGGCCAGCGTCGGCCTGTTCGTGGTCGACGAGGCCCATTGCGTCTCCCAGTGGGGCCACGACTTCCGTCCCGACTACTTCCGCCTCGCCGACGCTGCGCGCTACCTCGGCGCCCGGTCGATCCTCGCCTCGACGGCGACCGCCACGGCGCGGGTCGCGGTCGACATCGAAGCGCGGCTCGGACTGCGCGAGCCCGCGCGCGTGGCCACCGGCTTCGACCGGCCCAACCTGTCGTTCGCGGTCGCCCGGCCCGGAGGTCACGAGAAGTCGCGGATGATCATCGCCGAGCTCTCGCGCGAGGACGCGCTGCCGGCCATCGTCTACGCCGGCACGCGCGCGGGTTGCGAGGAGCTGGCGCAGGAGCTCGCCGGAGCCCTGGGCGAGAAGGTCCTGCCGTATCACGCCGGCCTGGAGCGCGAGCGGCGCGCCGGAGTACAGAGATCCTTCCTGGCCGACGAGGTTCGCGTCGTCGTGGCCACGAACGCCTTTGGCATGGGTGTCGACAAGCCGAACGTGCGCACGGTCATCCACGCCAGCGTGCCCGCCTCGCTCGAGGCCTACTACCAGGAGGCCGGTCGTGCCGGCCGCGACGGGCGACTCTCGCGCGCGCTGCTGCTCGCCGAGAACCGCGACAAGGCCCTGCACGTCCACTTCATCCGCCGCGACGAGCTCGACGAGCGGCTGCCGGGACGGCTCGCGGGTCTGCTGACCGACGCCGCGGTCGATCTCGAGGGCCTTTACAGCGCCGCCGCGGACGAGCTCGGTCGCAGCCTCGGAGTGAAGGCTGACGGCCTCCGGGCGCTGCTCGGGCATCTCGCTCGCGCCGGGGTGATCGAGCCGGCACCCTCGCCACCCGATCGCGTGGCCGGGCGAATGGCCCGGCCCTTCGATCGCCGGGCGGCCGCCCAGTGCCACGCCCTGGCGGCTGAGGGCACGCGCGCGCGGTGGCGCCAGTACCGCGAAATCTGGGGCTACGTCGAGACGGGGTCCTGCCGGCGCCGGGCCATCCTTCGCCACTTCGGCGACCACGCGCAGCCGAGCGCCGAGGGCGACTGCTGCGACGGTTGCGACAGCGGCCTCGTTCGGGTCGCCGCTCCGCCCGATCCGGTCGCGGTCGGCGAACTCGACGACGCGATCATCTCGGTCGCGCGGGCCGCCAAGCCCTCGGTGGGCCGGACGACCTGCGCCGAGATCCTCCACGGCGCGCGGACCAAGAAGATCGAGCGCAACTCCTACGACGGGCTGCCGGCGTACGCGACCTCGGCCCGTCGCCGCCGAGCCGACATCCTCGCTCGCATCGACGAGCTGATCGGCGAGGGCCGCCTGGCGACGAGCGGCGGCGCTTATCCCGTGCTCAAGGCACCGCTCGCCCGGGCGGGGTGAGGCCCTTCCGGCTCGGAGTGCTCGTGTCGGGGGCGGGCACGAACCTCCAGGCCATCCTCGACTCGGTGCACGGGCGCGACGGGATCGAGGTCGTCTGCGTGGCCGCCAACCGCGCCGAGGCGAAAGGGCTCGCGCGCGCGCAGGCCGCGGGCGTGGAGACCGGTGTCTACCCGGCGGACGAATACGAGACCCGGGCCGCGCGCGACCAGGCCCTGGCCGAGTTCCTCGCCGGCCACGAGGTCGACCTGATCGTGCTCGCAGGCTTCATGGAGCTCCTCAGCGCCGGCTTCATCCGCCGCTTCGAGGGCCTCATGATTAACGTGCATCCGTCGCTCCTGCCCGCCTTTCCGGGCGTGCGGGCGATCGAGCAGGCGCTCGAATACGGCGTGCGGGTGACGGGCGTGACCGTCCACTTCGTGGACGAGGGGATCGACACCGGCCCGATCCTGCTGCAGGAGGCGTTCGACCTTCCGTATGCTCCCGACATCACGCGCGTCGAGCAGAGGATCCACGCCGTCGAGCATCGGCTCCTGCCCGAGGCCATCCGAATGATCGCCCGCGGCGCTTTGCGCGAAGAGCGGGCAGAGTCGGGCAACCGGCGGAGGATCGTGATCGAGGAAGGGCGACATGGCGAGCACTGAGCAGGGCACGGGCACCGCAACCGACGGCGCAGAGCGCGAGCCCGGGGCGTGCGCTCCCGCCAGCGCTCCGCCGCTCAATCCGCCCGCCGAGGTCCGCGTGCGCCGGGCGCTCATCAGCGTCTCGGACAAGCGCGGCCTCGTCGACTTCGCCCGCGGGCTGGCCGACCTCGGCGTCGAGCTCATCTCCACCGGCGGGACCGCCCGCAAGCTCGCCGACGCCGGCATCGAGAGCCGGGCCGTCGAGGACCTGACCGGCTTCCCCGAGATACTCGACGGCCGCGTCAAGACGCTCAACCCGCGCATCCACGCCGGCCTGCTCGCGGTGCGCTCCGATCCGGCGCATTCCGCCACGCTCGACGAGCACGCGATCGAGCCGATCGACCTCGTGTGCGTGAACCTGTATCCCTTCGAGAGCACCGCGAATCGCCGCGGCGCCAGCGACGCCGAGGTGATCGAGGACATCGACATCGGCGGCCCGACCATCATCCGCGCCGCGGCCAAGAACCACGCCTTCGTGGCCTCCGTGGTCAAGCCGGAGAGCTACGACGCGGTGCTCGAGGAGCTGCATACCCTTGGCTGCCGGATCTCGGCCCAGACCCGGCAGGCGCTCGCCCTCGAGGCGTTCTCGCTCACCGCTCGCTACGACGCCGCGGTGGCGCGCTGGTTCTCCGAGCGCGAGCAGGACTTCCCGGCCCTCTACGTGCGCGCCTACGAGAAGATCCTCGACCTCTCCTACGGCGAGAACCCGCACCAGCGCGCCGCCTACTACGCCCAGGCCGGCGCCCGCACGCACCTGCTCTCGATGGTCTCGAAGCTCCACGGCCGCGAGCTGTCGTTCAACAACCTGCTCGACCTCGACGCCGTGCGCCGGCTGGTCGGCGAGTTCGAAGGTCCGGCCGCGGCGATCGTCAAGCACAACAACCCCTGCGGGTGCGCCGTAGCCGACAGCCCGCGCGAGGCCTTTGAGCGCGCGCTCGCCACCGACCCGACGAGCGCGTTCGGGGGCGTCGTCTGCGTCAACCGCTCCGTCGATCACGAGCTCGCCGAGCAGCTGAGCGGGATGTTCGTCGAGATGGTCTTCGCGCCCGACTACGACGAGGACGCCTGCGAGCTCCTTCAGCAGAAGGAGAACCTGCGGATTATGCGCGACGCCGAACGCCGCGGCTGGCCCGACACCGACCACGAGATGCGGCGCGTGCGCGGCGGCCTGCTCGTCCAGGACCGCGACGAGTCTCCGGAGTCGCGGGAGGACATGGAGGTCGTCACCGAGCGCGGGCCGACCGATGAGGAGTGGGACGACCTCTTGTTCGCCTGGAAGGTGTGCAAGCACGTGCGCTCGAACGCGATCGTGCTGGCCAAAGACATGGCCACGGTGGGGATCGGGGCGGGGCAGATGAGCCGCGTCGACTCCGTCCGGCTAGCCGTCGAGAAGGGCGGTGTCGCGCTGTCGGGCGGCGTCATGGCCTCCGACGCCTTCTTCCCCTTCGCCGACGGGCCCGAGGTCGCCATCGAGGCCGGGGTGCGGTGCATCGTCCAGCCGGGCGGCTCGCAGCGCGACACCGAGGTCATCGAGGCGTGCGACCGCGCCGGGGTGGCCATGGTGGTGACCGCTCGGCGGCACTTCCGCCACTGAGCGGCGAGCGGGCGGCGGCGCGACCGGCGCCCAGGCCGTGCGAGCCGATGCCCCCGGAAGGACTCGAACCTTCGCCGCGCGGATTAAGAGTCGGGTAGGGGCCGTTTTGCTGGGACTTTCCCGCTCTGCGGTGGGCTCTTCGCTTCCCCCCGTTCGCCTCGGTTTTCCTCGGTTTGGTCCCCGTTACCTGGTCCCCGGTCGCCGGGGACCAGGTACCCGGCCGCTCGCGCGCTGTCCTACGACTCGTCGGCGGTCTCGTCTTGCCCGTCCGACGCGAAGGCCTTGCCCTGAGTTATCGACAGACCTTCTCGGTAGAGCATCGGCACCTTGTAGCTCTCGCCCGCCTTCTCTAGGAAGCCGAGCTCGACCAGAGGCGTGACGACCGTTCGGACCTCCCCCACTGCGACCTCGAGGAGGGTGGCTAGCGACTCCTCATTGTGCTCTGCCTTGCCGCCACGGAAGCGCTCAATCGTCGATGCGTAGTCACCGGCTTCCGCTAGGAGAGTGTCCTCGACCCGTTCCTGGCTGAGAGCCTGAAGACCTCGCTTGATCGAGTCAGAGCTGATGAGTGGCTCACCGACAGCAACCTCGCGTGACTCGCGTGCCTGTCGCCGCAGCTCGGCAGCATG
>JACCTJ010000122.1 GCA_013812485.1 Thermoleophilaceae bacterium | reverse complement strand
GCTCAGCGACTCGCCGCGCGAGCTTTCGCTGGGAGAGGCCCGTCTCCTCGCGCGCCGCCTTGACTCCGCTGCCGGTTACTGTCGCCATCGCAACACCGAGCGTAGCATAAAGGCTTGTGTGACTCATGATGCGCAAAGCGTAGCAGCTAGGGCGGCTGACCACCGGGAGGCGTCCTGAAGACATGCGATCAAGACCTGCTCGCGGCCAGCGCGCGCTAGGCGGCCCCGCGAGGAGCGGGCGCCGTGGAAGTGCGTTTGCACATCCGTTCACACCTCTCGGAGCAACGAGGCGCCCCGAGAAAGAGAAAACCCCGCCTGAGCGGGGTTTTCTTCAGCGCGCCCGACAGGATTCGAACCCGCGAGAGAGCTTGCGCCCCCTACTCGCTTAGCAGGCGAGTGCCTTCAGCCACTCGGCCACCTCTCCGGGAGGGCTCGATTGTACGTCGCGGTGGCCGTGGCGGCTACTTCGGCGCGCCCCGGCGTTCGGAGTCCCCTCGGGCCTCAGCGTCGTTCGCGTCGCGCTCGCGCTCGTCGCGGCGCGGGACTAAAGGCTGGTAGGATTCCGATGTTCGATGGAGGTTCCCGGCCCCGTGGTGCCAGATCAGCCGATGCCCGGGCAGCCTCCGAGTGTTCCGGAGCCGTCGCCATCGCCGGCCCCGGACCCGGGGTGGCCGGGGGTGCCGGAGCCCTCACCACCGATCGGGCCGGAACCGCCGGCGAGCCCGGAGGTCCCCGAGCCGGATCCGAAGGGACCTGAGACGCCGGACGAACCGATCGAGCCGGAGCCGCAGGTCCCACCCGGAGTGGATCCCGGCACCTAGGGGATGCATCCGCCGCGCCGACTGGCGCGAATGGGTGTTAGGAGAGTCTTAGGAGAGCCGATGGCCCCGCGTCAGGCAGTTCGCGCGCGGGTATAGGGGACGAAGGAAGGTTCTCCGCTGTAACGAATCGAACGGAAGAACGTACAAGGTGACGAACCAGGAAGCACCCGAGACTCAGATCACCGCCCTCCTCGATCGCGGGGAGGAACAAGGGTGTCTGAACCTGACCGAGCTCGAGGAGCTCACTCAGGTCCTAGGGCTGCAGGAGGACGACGTGCGAGATATCTACGAGATCATTGACGAAAGAAAAATCGACGTGAGCGACGACTGCGGGCGAACCGGCGTCGAGGCGACTCGTTACATCAACGAGAACCTCGCCGGGACGACCACGGACGCGCTCCAGCTGTTCCTGAACGAGATCCGCCGCTACCCGCTGCTGACCGCGACGGAGGAGGTGGAGCTGGCCAAGCGCATCGAGAAGGGCGACATGGAGGCCAAGGAGCGGATGATCAACTCCAACCTCCGCCTCGTCGTGTCGATCGCCAAGAAGTACCAGGGCCAGGAGCTCGGTCTGCTCGACCTGATCCAGGAGGGCATCTTCGGCCTCATCCGTGCCGCCGAGAAGTTCGACTGGCGCAAGGGCTACAAGTTCTCGACCTACGCGACCTTCTGGATCCGTCAGGCCATCCAGCGGGGGATCGCCAACAAGGCCAGGACGATCCGCATCCCCGTTCACATCGGTCAGCGCGAGCGCAAGATCGCCCGGGCCGAGCGCGAGCTGGCGAGCCGGCTCGGGCGCGACCCCGACGACGAGGAGATCGCCGCGGAGGCCGAGCTTCCGCCCGAGCAGGTGGCCGAGGTGCGGGCCGCGGCGCGGACGATCACCAGCCTCGACCGGCCGGTCGGCGAGGAGGGCGAGACCGCCTTCGGCGACCTCCTTCCGAGCGACGGCGCCGAGCCCGAGGAGGAGGTCGAGATGAGCCTCCGTGAGGAGACGCTGCGGGCCGCGGTCGAGCAGCTCCCCGAGCGCGAGCGTCAGGTGGTCAAGCTGCGCTACGGCATCAACGGCGACGAGCCGACGCCGCTGCGGGAGACCGGGCGTCGCCTCGGCCTCTCGCCGGAGCGGGTGCGCCAGCTCGAGTCGGAGGCCCTCGAGCACCTCGCCATGCAGCGCGAGGTCGAGGGACTCCGCGAAGCGGCCTGAGCGCTCTTCTGGCCCAGAAGTTGCTCAGAGGAGCCGGCCCGGGAACGATCCGCGGCCGGCTCTTCTAGTTCTCGAGACGCGTGAGCACCCCGCCCGAAGAGGATCCGCGCCTGGTTCGGATCTCCAGCTCAGAGCGCTCTCGCCGTCAACCTCTCAGCCCCCTTCCCGGCCACCCCCCGCGCCAGCTCGTCACGGGCGGGCGTCGTTCCTCCTCGGGGTGCGTTTCGCCCTGTTCCCGTCGTCGCCCGCGCCGACCCGTCGGTGGTCCCGTAGCACACTTCCTGCGCTGGATGGGTACGGTGGAGGCGATGGAGGAGGATCCCACCACCCAGGAGCTGAAGGTGGCCCAGCTCCGGCGCGAGCGCACCGAGCGTGACCGCGCCGAGCAGGCGCCGACCGAGGAAGCCGCCGAGGCTCACACCCGGCGAGCCGAGAAGACCGCCTACCTGCGCGAGCGGCTCGAGGATCGCGCCGACGCCGAGGCCGCTCGGGACGAGCCCGAGCCCTGAGATCCAGCAAGCGCCCGCCGAGCCCGACCACGGAGGACCCATGGAGACCGACCACGAGGAGCTGCACCGCGAGCTCGAGAAGGAGGGCGACGACCTCGAGGAGCGCCGCGACGAGCTCGAGCAGAACACGGAGAGCGCCCGTCAGGACCTGAACACGAAGGTCGTCGACCAGCAAACGCCGGGCGTCCAGGACGAGCAGGAGGACGTGCTCGGCGGCACGGACGCGGTCGACGAGGCACAGGCAGACGACGGCTCGCAGGACGACTCTGACGAGGACGACGACAAGGAGGGCGGCACGGAGGGGGCCGGCTACCGCGAGGACGAGGAGTAGGCCGCTCGCGGAGCCCTCGGTTCCGCTGACCCAGCGCCGCGCCGCCGGTGCTCACCGGGGCGCTCAGCCTCCCGCATCGACGGCGGTTCGCACTGCTTGCTCGACCGCGCGCGCCGCCAGCATCCGTACCCGCTCGAGCGGCGCCTCGGCGACCGCCCCGGTCGAGGCCGCCACGATCGCGTCGCCGTCGAGGGTGGTGGCCACGGGCTCGAGCGCCCTCGCCAGACCGGCGTGGGCCGACTCGGCCACGAGCCGGCAGGCCGCCTTGTCGAGTGCCGCGTTCGTAGCCACGACGCCGATCGTCGTGTTCTCGATCGGCCCGCCGCCGACGACCAGCTCCGACACCGGCGGACGCGCCGCGCCCGGCTCGAGCACGCCGCCGAAGGCGTTGACCGCGAGCAGAGCGCCCACCACGATCTCGCCGTCGCGCTCGACGACGCTGCCGATGCCGGCCGGGCGCGCGTGGTCGAAGCCACGCCACTTGTCGACCATGGCACCGGTGCCGGCGCCGACCGCTCCGAGCCCGAACGGCCCGCCGGCGGCGGCGGCGCAGGCCGCGTAGCCCGCGTCGGCGCCCGGCCGCACGCTCGCGTCGCTGCGCAGCAGGTCAAAGAGCGCGGCCCCGACCACGATCGGCACCGGTCCGGCGAACGTGGGGTGGCCGCGCCCCTGCTCTTCGCACCAGCGCATCGCACCGTCGCAGGCGGCGAGGCCGAACGCGGAGCCGCCCGCGAGCATCACCACGTCGATGCGCTCGACGCGGCGGCCGGGCACGAGCAGGTCCCACTCGCGCGTCGCCGGCGCGCCGCCGCGCACCTCGCCGGAGGCGCGCGCCCGGTGCGGGAAGACGATCGCGGTGCATCCGGTGCGAGCCCCCGCGTCGGTCCAGTGGCCGACCTGAACACCCGGTATCTCGGTGATCACGGGCGCCAGATGTCACTCGTCACGCGCTCGAGACCGCGTAGGCGGTGCCGACGATCTGCGGCTGGTCCCGACCGGCGGTCGAGAGCGGGTCGCCGCCGTCGAAGCGCCGCGCCGATGTGGCGACCCTGCTCGCCGTTCGCCGCAGGCGACCGGGGGCGCGACCTTCCTCGCTCATGCGGCGTGACCTTGACAGACGACCGACGGTGGGGCCTCGACCGCCGTCGCCCAGTCGCGCACGATCAGGGCGCCTTGCGCCGCTCGAGTGGGCGCACCGCCGGTCCCTCGAGCACCTCACCGTCGACGTCGAAGCGCGATCCGTGGCACGGGCAGTCCCATGAGCGCTCAGCGGAGTTGAAGCGCAGCAGGCAGCCGAGATGGGTGCACCGCAGCGAGACCGCGTGCAGGCCGCCGTCCTCGTCGCGGTACACGCCGGTCTTGCCCGGACCGTCGCGCACGACCTTCGCCTCGCCGCGAGGCACCTCCTGCGCCGAGCCTGCCTGCGCGGGCCTCAGCCGATCGCCGACGAAGTCGAGTCCCACCTTCGCGTTCATGCGGGCGAGGCGGGGGGCGGACCGCAGCGTGGCCCGGTTGGGGGCGAACCGGTCGGCCCAAGGGTGGCTTCCTCCGCCGATCTGCTCGCTGAGCAGCATCGCGGCGAAGGTCGCGCTCGTGAAGCCCCACTTCTGAAAGCCCGATGTCACATAGAGCGTCGAGGACCGGGGCGAGTAAGGGCCGACGATGGGCAGCAGGTCGTAGGGCTCGGGGTCGTGCGCCGACCAGCGGTGCGTGATCTCGCCGGTGTCCCAGTGCTCACGCGCGAAAGCGGCGAGGCGGTCGTAGCGCTCGGGCGACGAGGCCGCCGAGCCGGCGGGATGACCCTCGCCGCCGACCACCAGGTAGCCCTCGTAGGAGCGCAGCGAGCGAGCGTTGGAACCAGCCGAGATCGCCATCTCGTAAGGCCCCGAGCCGCGAACCGGCGCGGCCACGCAGTAGGAGCGAACCGGTTCGAGGCGGGCGAAGAAGACGCCGCGGTCAAGCAGCGGATAGTGCGTCGCGATCACGGTCTGCGATGCCGTCACGACCCCGGCCTCGGTCTTGACGCGGCACGGCTTGCGGTCCTCGACGCTCAGCACGCGCGAACGCTCGAAGATCGCGGAACCGTCTCCGTCGATCGCGCGCGCCAGGCCCTGCGCGTACTTGACGGGCTGGATCTGCACCTGGTCGTCGAGCCGGACTGCCCCCGCGACGGGGTAGGGGAGGTCGAGCTCGTTGGTCCACTCGACTTGCAGGCCGGCGGCGCGGGCGACATCGAACTCCTGCTCGACCGCCTTCGTCTGGTCGGCACTCGCGGCGTAGGTCGCGGCGGGCCGGCGCTCGAGGTCGCAGTCGATGCCCTCTTCGGCGACGATAGTGGCAAGCTTCTCGACGCCGGCGAGGCTGGCCTGCGCGTAGACCGCCGCGCCCGCCTCGCCCTGGTGGCTATGCACGCTGGTCAGGAGCGTCTGCTGCAGCGCGGTGACCTTCGCGGTCGTGCAGCCGGTGACCCCATGGCCGACCCGGTCCGCCTCGATCACTGCGACCCGGGCCCCGTTTCGCTTGAGCAGCAGCGCGACCGTGAGGCCGGCGACGCCGCCGCCCACGACGGCGATGTCGACCTGGAGCTCTCCCGCCAGCGAGGGGTAGTCGGTTCTCGACGCCGTGTCGATCCAGAGCGACTCCTGTGCTGAGACCGTGGTCATCGCGTTTCTCCCTTCTCCGCCATCCGCCGCAGCCGGCGTAGCGATTCGACGTTGCGGACCAGGATCAGCGGCTCGCCGAGCAGGCCCGCGATGCTGCCGACGAGGCCCCCGAACACGCGCTCGATCATCGAGACCCACGTGCCCGCGCGGTGTGGCTCGAGCCGCAACTCGACGCGTCCGACGATGAACGGGCGCACCCGCAACTCGAGCACGAGGCGGTTGGGCCGTCGCGAGTCGATCACCTCGGTCGTGTCCGCCAGTCCGATCGGGCCGATCCCCTGAGTGTGGCTGAAGATCGCCCCCTTGTTCGGCCAGCGTCCCTTCAGCTGCCGCGTGCGGCTCGAGCCGACCACCCAGTGGCCGTAGCTGAGCGGATCTGCCAGGACCTGCCAGACCCGCTCCGGCGGTGCTGCGATGTAGGTGTGATTGGTCGCCATGGGCTTCTAATGCCGATCGATTCGGGCGATAGCGCGTGCCCTGGCCGACTCCGGCACCGGCCTGCCGAGCATTCCGCGGTGCCGCGCGACCCAGTTGTACCCGATCCGCGACGGACCCCGCATCAACCCCGCCACGACGGCGAGCGAAGGCCCGCCGGGCAGCAGCCGCAGGATCGGCGCGACGGCGTCGCCCCCCGAGTAGACCCTGCCCTCGGGCGTGACGACATGCGCGGAGGCGAACATGCGCTCATGGTCCAGGTGGCCCAGCCTCGCGCGCGCCTCGGCGTCCTGCAGCGCGACCGGGCGTAGGCGGTGGCCGCGGTCCCAGGCCAGAACCTGCGCGAGCGACCAGCGGCAGAAGCCGCAGTCGCGGTCGTAGAACACAAGGGAGCGCGGCTCGGCGTCGGGGTCGCAGGCGGGCTCTCCGCCGGGGTCGGGCTTCTCGTCGGGCATGGTTGCGGGGTACGGTCGTCCGGTCGAGAGGGTTCA
>JACCTJ010000291.1 GCA_013812485.1 Thermoleophilaceae bacterium | reverse complement strand
CGTCGAGCTCGGCGCCGACGTGGCCACCGACGAGGCCGACGCCACCTTCGACGACGGCATCCTCCGCGTCGAGGTGCCGCTCAGCCCGCGGGAGCCGCAGGCCCGACGAGTGCCGATCGGCTCGGCCCGGGAGCAGAGCGAGCTCGGCGAGGAGACCGCGGGCCGGTCCGAGGAAGCCTCGCCGCCGGCTCGGGGCTCCGGGGACACGGCATGACGGTCGAGGTTCCCGGCTTTCCGACCGCAGCTGCCGGGGGCGTCGACGGCGTGCCGAGCGACGGCTCGCTGCCCGCCGAGCTCCCGGTCCTGCCGCTGCGCGCCGAAGTCTCCTTTCCCTCGACCCTGACCCCGCTCGCCATCGGCGTCGAGCGCTCGGTCAAGCTCGTGAACGAGGTTCTCGGCGGCAACCGGATGCTCGTCATGGTCGCCTCGCGCGAGCCGGACAACGAGACCCCCGGACCCGATGGGCTCCACGCCGTCGGGGTGGTCGGGGTCGTGGCCCGCATGATGAAGGTCCCCGACGGCTCCCTGCGCATCCTCGTCCAGGGCACCGACCGGGTGCGCCTCGGCGACTACACCGCGACCGAGCCCTACCTCGTCGCCCGGATCGAGCCCGAGCCCGACGTCCTCGTTGCCTCCACGGAGCTCGAGGCGCTCGTGCGCAACCTCCAGTCGACCTTCTCGGAGGTCATCGAGGCCGTCCCCTACCTGCCGGACGAGCTCCAGATGGCGGTCGCCAACGTCGACGATCCCTCCGAGCTCGGCTACCTGATCGCCGGCGCCCTGCGGATCGACACCGACCAGAAGCAGTCGCTGCTCGAGGAGCGCGACGTGACCGTGCGCCTGCGCCGCCTCGCCGAGGTGCTCGCCCACGAGCAGGAGCTGATCTCGATCGGCTCGCGGATCCAGTCGCAGGTCCAGGGTGAGATGGAGAAGGGCCAGCGCGAGTACTTCCTGCGCCAGCAGCTCAAGGCGATCCAGGACGAGCTCGGCGAGACCGACGAGAACACCGCCGAGATCAACGAGCTGCGCGAGCAGCTCGACGCGGCGGGGCTCCCCGAGCACGCGCGCACGGCCGCCAATCGCGAGCTGTCGAGGCTCGAGAAGCTGCCTCCGCAGGCCGCCGAGCACGGGGTGATCCGCGGCTACCTGGAGTGGATCGCGGCGGTGCCGTGGTCGAAGGCGACCGTGGACGACCTCGACCTCGCGCGCGGCCGCCAGATCCTCGACGAGGATCACTACGACATCGAGAAGGTCAAGGACCGCATTCTCGAGTTCCTCGCCGTGCGCAAGCTCAAGCCCGACGCGCGCTCGGCCATCCTCTGCTTCGCCGGCCCGCCCGGCGTGGGGAAGACCTCGCTCGGGCGCTCGATCGCCCGCGCCATGGGCCGCGAGTTCGAGCGGATCTCGGTCGGCGGGGTGCGCGACGAGGCCGAGATCCGCGGCCACCGGCGCACCTACATCGGCGCCATGCCGGGGACGATCATCCGCGCCCTGCGCGACGCCGGCTCGATCAATCCGGTGTTCATGATCGACGAGATCGACAAGATGGGCGCCGACTTCCGCGGGGACCCCGCAAGCGCGATGCTCGAGGTCCTCGATCCGGAGCAGAACTCGACCTTCCGCGACCACTACCTCGACCTCGCGGTCGACCTCTCGCAGATCCTGTTCATCACCACGGCGAACAACATCGACCTGATCCCCGGGCCGTTGCGCGACCGCATGGAGGTCATCCAGCTCGCCGGCTACACGGAGGAGGAGAAGCTCGAGATCGCCAAGCGCTACCTCGTGCCGCGCCAGATCGAGCGCAACGGGCTGAGCCCCGGCAAGATCTCCTTCAACGACGGCGCGCTGCGCCTCATCATCGACGGCTACACCCGCGAGGCCGGGGTGCGCAACCTCGAGCGCGAGATCGGTTCGGCCGCCCGCAAGGTCGCGCGCGAGTACGCCGAGGGCTCGCGCACCCGCAAGCGCACGGTGACCGGACGGGCGGTGGGCGAGCTGCTCGGTCGCCGCCGCGTCGTCTCCGAGGCCAAGCGCCGCACCGACGACCCGGGCGTGGCCACGGGCCTGGCCTGGACGCCCGCCGGGGGCGACGTCCTCTTCGTCGAGGCCACCGCCTACCCCGGCGACGGCAAGCTCCAGATCACCGGTCAGCTCGGCGACGTCATGAAGGAGTCCGCCTCGGCGGCGCTCTCCTACGTCAAGGCCCACGTGGCCGACTTCGGCGAGGACGTGCCCGAGGATTGGCTGCGCACCCACGACATCCACGTGCACGTCCCGGCCGGGGCGATCCCCAAGGACGGGCCGAGCGCGGGGGTGACGATGACGACGGCGCTCGTCTCGCTGCTCACCGGGCGCCCGGTCCGCTCCGACGTGGCCATGACCGGCGAGGTCACCCTGACCGGACAGGTCCTGCCGATCGGCGGCCTCAAGGAGAAGGCCCTGGCCGCCCAGCGCATGGGCATCGCCCGCGTGATCGCCCCGAAGCTGAACGAGCCCGACACCGAGGACATCCCCGCCCACCTACGCTCGCGACTCGAGCTCGAGTTCGTCGAGACCGTCGACGAGGTGCTGGGCCTGGCGCTCGAGGGCGGCGACGAGCCGGCTCGCAACGCCAGCCGGGCGCGGGCGGCCCGCCGGCGCCGCGGCCCGCGTG
>JACCTJ010000114.1 GCA_013812485.1 Thermoleophilaceae bacterium | reverse complement strand
GGCCTGCACGACACCGTGCCCGAGAACGCCCGCCGGCGCGGACTCGACCTGCGGCTGCGCCGGATCCCGCGCGAGGTCATGGAGCGACAGGTCGCCGAGGCCGGCGCCGTGCGCTTCTTCGAGCTCGCCCACGTCGACCTCGACGTCCGCCGCCAGGGCAGCGAGGCGTGCGTCGTGCTCAAGGACTTCATCAATCCGGACAAGGACCTGATCCCGGACAAGGTGCGCGAGCGGATCACCAGCTGGTCGGACCTGATCGACTACTGGTCGGTCGACTTCGACCACCGCGACGAGACCTTCCACTACCAGTGGCAGGCCTACCGCACGCGCGCCGAGCCGGCGCTCGCCACGCAGAGCGACTGGCACGAGTACCCCGGCCCAGGTCGCTACTCGATCATGGTCAAGATCATCGACATCTTCGGCAACGACACCACGAAGCTCGCCGAGGTCCGGATCAAGTGAGCGCGGCGCCGGCGACGGCTGCGCCGGCGGGCGATCCGTACGCGGTCCCCGAGCGGCGCAAGCCGAGCGAGGGCACGCATCTGGTCAACGGCGTGCGGGCTGCGGTCGACGCCTGGCGCGCGCAGGGCTACCCGCGCGCGGGCGCGACGACCAAACGGTTGCTCGCCTACTGGTTCGAAGACGAGCACCGCCGCGACGACGGCTCCCCCTTCCGCTTCTACTTCTGCCAGCGCGAGGCGGTCGAGACCTTCATCTACCTGAGCGAGATCGCGCGGGTCCGCTCGCGGTCCGACCTGCTCGAGTTCGCCGAGCACCCGGTCTTGATTCAGCCCGGCGAGACCAAGCGCCAGCGGCTCGCCTTCAAGATGGCTACGGGCTCGGGCAAGACGATGGCGATGAGCCTGTGCATCGTCTGGTCGTACTTCCACGCGCTTAACGAGCACGGCTCGCCGATGGCCACGTCGTTCCTGGTCATCGCTCCCAATGTGATCGTCTTCGAGCGGTTGAAGAGCGACTTCGCCGACGGCGCCACGTTTCGCCGCGATCCGCTCGTTCCGCCGGAGTGGGCCGAGGACTTCGAGCTGTCGGTGCTGCTCCAGGACGACGCGGCTCCGGTCACGACGCGCGGGGTGCTCTACCTGACGAACGTCCAGCGCCTGTACGAGCCGGCACGGCGGGGCGGGCGCGAGGAGCCGAATCCCGTCGAGGCGATGCTCGGGCCGCGCGTGAACCGTGACGTCGACGCCTCTTCGGCCGAGCAGCTGATTGACCGGATCGCCACCCGCGGGCGCGTGATGGTCGTCAACGACGAGGCGCATCACGTCTGGGACGAGAAGCTCAAGTGGAACCAGTCGATCGAGCGCTTGCACGGCGAGCTTCACGAGCGCGACGAGGCCGACCCGGGCGCCGGGGTCGTGTCGCAGCTCGACTTCTCGGCTACCCCCAAGGATCAGAAGGGGGCGATCTTCCGCCACGTCGTCGTGGACTACCCGCTCGCCCAGGCGGTGAGCGACGCGATCGTGAAGACGCCGGTGATCGGCGAGGTGAGCGGGGCGAGCATCGAGCCCGGCGACTCGTCGGTGCTACAGAACCGCCAGTGGCTCGACGTGGCGGTCGGGCGCTGGCGCGAATTCGACGAGGCGCTCTCGCCCGCGGGCAAGCGCCCGATCCTGTTCGTGATGTGCGAGAACACGCGCGAGGCCGACATCGCCGGCGACTACCTCGGCAAGCTTCGCGACTTCGCCGGCGACCGCCTGCTCGTGATCCACACCAAGCGCGACGGCGAGATAACCAAGGACGATCTCGACATTGCCCGCCGCGCCGCCCGCGACGTCGACGGCCCCGACAGCCCGATCCGCTGCATCGTCAGCGTGCTCATGCTCCGCGAGGGCTGGGACGTGCGCAACGTCTGCGTGATCGTGACGCTGCGCTCGTTGACCGCCAAGGCGAAGATCCTCCCCGAGCAGGCGCTGGGTCGCGGGCTGCGGCGGATGACTCCGCCCGGCTCGGGACACGACGAGCGCGTCGTGGTGATCGAGCACGACGCGTTCCGCGATCTCTGGAGCACGCAGCTCGACGGCGGCTTGATCGTCGAGCGCGAGGAGGCCGACAAGATCAAGCCGGGCGCAATCCCGATCTTCCCGGACGAGGGCAAGCTTCGATACGACATTGCGATTCCGCGCCTCACGCGTGCGCTGGCTCGTTCCGAGAGCGCCCTCGATCGGCTCGATCCGGCGGACATCCCCGATCCGAAGGTCCGGCTGACGGTGCCGGACGTGCTGCCCGACGAGTACATCAGGTACCGGGGCACGCACCTGATCGACAAGGGCGTGATCGAGGAGTACGAGTTCCTCGTGCCCTACGCCGAGGATCCCTCGGGGGTGATCACCTGGTACGCGAAGGGAGTGGCCAAGGAGAGCGGGGTCGACGGCCTCGCGGGCGCGTTCGCGGTGCTCGCGCCGATGGTTCGCGATTACCTGCGCGAGCGGGTGTTCGAGCGGCCCGTCGAGCTCGACGACAAGGTGGTGCTGCGACGCCTCGCCGAGAACGACGCTCAGCAGCTCGTGATCCGCGCCTTCCAGTCGGTGATCCGGGAGCTGTCGATCGAGGAGCGGGAGGCGACGATCGAGGAGAGCGCCTTCCGGCTGTCCGAGACGCCGCCGTTTCCATGGTCGCGCGAGACCGTCGATGCGGAGCGCTCGGTCTTCAACCTCACGCCGGTCGACAACCGCTTCGAGGGCCGCTTCGCCGAGTTCCTCGACCGCGCGACGGACGTGGGCGCGTTCGCCAAGCTCACATACAGCAGCCGCTTTGCGCTCGAGTACATCTCCTCGACGGGCGCGCTGCGCCACTACTGGCCCGACTTCGTGGTGCGGCTCGTCGACGACTCGTGCCTGGTTGTGGAGACGAAGGGGTTGGAGGACCTCGACGTGCGCCTCAAGGATCTTCGGGCGCGCCGTTGGTGTCAGGACGCGACGAGCCTCTCGGGCCGTGACTGGGCGTACGAGAAGGTGCGTCAGAAGGTGTTCGACGCCTACGCCGGCGAGACCGTGGACGGGCTGCGGCGGTTCATCGCCGCGGGCGCAGGGGCCGTCAGCGGCGAGGCGGCTTAGCTCCGCGGGGGCGAAGCGGCCGCCGTCGGAGGCTTACGTCAACATGAGCTCGAGCGACATGGCCACCAAGGTGAAACCCGTCCCCGATGCCCAGATCGACCTGCTCGCCTGGGCGCGGGAACTCGAGCGGGATCGGGAACGGGTTCGGCATACGAATGCGGAGCGGGCGAGCCGGCGCGGGTACCTGGTGTTCGCAACGGACCCGAGTGTGGCGCCGGACGAGCGGGGCTACCAGGAGATCTACGCGACCGAGGCTCGGACGCCGAACCAGGCCCTGGCGAAGGTTCGCTCGCTGGCGGAAGGCCGGCGGCTGAGGGCTTACTTGGCGACGGGTCGCTACCGCGACGAGCTGGCCGACGCGCGTTGGGTGGCGTGAGGGCGCTCATGGCCGGACGTGGCCGCGCAGTTCGAGCAGCTCGCCTATGTAGGGATCGCCCGAGCGCTACTCCGACGAACGCGCTGCCAGCGCGCGGAGTCCGTCATTTTGTAGTACGCTAATCGCGGTGGAGATCCACGGCTCGGCGCGAAAGCACGGAGTCGCCGACGAAGACATCATGCACGCCATCGACCATGCCCTCGCTATCGAAGACGCTGGCGACGAGCCTGACCGCTGGTTGGTCATCGGGCCTGACCGCGCCGGCAACCTCCTCGAGTCGGTCGTCTTGACCACCGCGGAGCAAGCCCAGCTGGTCATCCACGCGATGCCCATGCGTGCCCGGTTTCGGAGACTGCTCGAACGATGAGGGAACCTCGCGTGCACGGCCACACGCAGTCCGGCCGGCCCATCACCGATGCCGACGTGGAAGCTCTCGCCGCCGAGGCAGAGGCCGGCTACGACGTGGATGAATTGATCTCACGACGACCAAAGCGCGGCCGTCCGACTCTCGGGTCGGAGCCAGCGAGCGTCGAGTCCGTAAGACTCGACCCGGAGCTACGACGGCAGCTGGCCGAACGGGCCCGAACCGACGGCACCACGACGTCCGAGGTCATCCGCGCAGCGCTTCGGCGTTTCCTGCGAGCCGCCTGACGCGGTCACGTGCTCGCTCGGGGCGAGCTTCGAGCGTCTGGTGGCGAGAAGCAACCGGGGCGGGAACCGGCAACGCCTTGAGGCGTCGCACCGCGGTACCGTCTTCAAGGATGAGCGCGCTCACGTTCAACGCCGTCTACGAGGATGCTGGCGACGGCTGGGTCTACGCGCATGTGCCCGGGCTCCCCGAGGTCCATACCCAAGGGGAGAGTCTCCAGGATGCGCGTGAAATGGTCCGCGACGCGATCGCCCTTGTACTCGAGGAGCGTCGGGGCCGTGGCGAGGCCATTCCCGAAACGGGATGGGCGCTCGTCGAGGCCGTAGAGATTGCGGCTTGAAGAAACGCGATCTCGAGCGGCACCTGGCCGCTCATGGCTGCCGGCTCGTCCGCAGGCCGCTAAGCACGAATTCTGGGAGAACGCGGCAGCAGGCAGCGAGCCACGATTCGCGGCATCGTGAGATCAAATGGCCGACCGCGCGGGGCGCCTGCCGTCAGCTCGGCATTCCGTCGCCCTCCGGGGGGCGCTGAGCATCCGGAGGACAGGCGACCTTCCCAATGGATCCGCCTCGCCGTGGCCTTGGCCCGTGCCCGTTCAGGACGCGAGCGAGGGTTGACAGACCGTACGCTCGAACGTACAGTTGAGGCCCATGGCTACCCGCTTAGTTCCCAAGACCGAACTTCGAGACCGGATCCGTGACGAGCTTGCCGAGCTGGGCGAGGACACGATCGTCGTCACCGAGCGCGGTCGTCCGCTGGCCGTAGCGATCTCCGTAGAACGCTGGAACGCGCTTCAAGAAACGATGGAGAACCTGGAGGACGCGCTCGCCGTAGCCGAGGTACGGCTCGCCGAGGACCGCGGCCGTCCAGCAAAGGACATCCTCGAAGCGATCGACGACGCTGTACGAGGTCCGGCTCGCGCGACAGGCTGAGCGCAGGCTCAGGCGCATCCGCCGCGGTGATCCGAGCGGCTACCGTCGGCTCTCCGACACGATCAATGCACTCGCGGATGAGCCACGGCCGCACGGAGCGGTCAGGCTTACCGGGGTGGACCCGCCCGCGTGGCGAGTCCGTGTCGGTAAATACCGGATCTTGTACGAGGTGCGGGAAGCCGAGCTCGTCGTGCTCGTTCTCAACGCGGCGCCGCGGGGCGAGGTCTACAGGTGAGGAG
>JACCTJ010000259.1 GCA_013812485.1 Thermoleophilaceae bacterium | reverse complement strand
CGTCGAGCAGTTCATGAGCGTCGAGCCCTACGCCTCCGCGCGCCGGGCCGCTCAGCCCGGCCCGGCGGCGCCGGGCCCTAAGCCCCCGGCGCGGTAGCGCTCCGAGCGCGCCCGCCGCTCGCGCTCCTGCGCCTCGACCTCGAGGCGGACCTGGTCCTCGGTCAGCTCCGGGGTCCCGCGCCGGCGCCGGCGCTCGTTCTGAAGCTCGAGCATCTGCTCGAAGTCGTCGAGCTCGAGCTGGATCTCGTCCTCGTAGGAGCGCGCCGGCTTCCGGTCGACCTGGTCCGCCCCCGTTCCGGGGTAGAGGCGGCCGATGGCCAGCAGCATGGCGATCAGGATCGCGAAGCCCCCAGCACGAACAGCCCGAACTCCATCGCGGGCGAGTCTAGGTGACCGCGCCCGGCCGCCCGCTCAGTTGAGCGACGGGTCGGGCGGCATCCGCGCCACCAGCGCGTAGGACCCGCCCTTGCGCGTGAGCGCGGCCGCCCACAGGTCGTCTTCGCGGAAGGGATCGTCGGGGTGGGCGGGCTCGAGGATCCACCCCTCCCGCTCGAGCTCGGACTCGAGCTGCGCAGGGGCCCAGCCGGCGTAGCCCGAGTAGACGCGCAGGCGGCGCAGGGACGGGCTCTCGGCGTCCGGATCGAGCAGCCCGAGGTCGCCGACGAGCAGGCTCGCCGCGTCGGTCCGGTCGGCGAACTCGCCGAGGGCGACGATGGCGTTCGCCCCGACCGGACCGCCGGCGTAGACGAGGTCGTCCGCATCCGCGAGCGCGGCGAGCGGCGGGACGACCTCGGCCACGCGATGCTCGGACGGGCGGTTGAGGACGACGCCCATCGCGCCCTCGGCGCCGTGCTCGACGACGAGCACCACCGTCCGCGCGAAGGGGTCGGGCAGCGCCGGGGAGGCGATCAGGAGCTGTCCGCGCAGGGAGTCGGTCACCGGCGCAGCCTCGCAGCCCGCCCTAGGAGGCCGTGACCTCCTCGCCCGCGACCTCGAGCTCGCCCTCCTCGAGGCGCCGGCGCAGCACCTTCTTGTCGAACTTGCCGACGCTCGTCTTCGGGACCTCGTCGATGAAGGCGAACTCGCTCGGGATCCACCACTTGGCCACGCGATCGCTCAGGTGCTCGCGCAGGTCCTCCACGCTCGCCGATCCGCCGTCCTCCAGCACCACGCAGGCCAGCGGCCGCTCGGACCAGCGCTCGTCGGGCCGCGCGATGACCGCCGCCTCGGAGACGGCGTCGTGAGCCATCAGCTCGCCCTCGAGGTCGACCGAGGAGATCCACTCGCCGCCCGACTTGATCACGTCCTTGGCCCGGTCGGTGATGCGGATGTAGCCCTTGGCGTCGATCGCGGCCACGTCGCCGGTACGCAGCCATCCGTCGTGGAACCTCTCGTCGGTCGAGGGATCCTCGTAGTAAGAGCGGGCGATCCACGGGCCCCGCACCTCGAGCTCGCCGGTGGCCTCGCCGTCCCAGGGCATCTCCTCGCCCTCGTCGGAGACGATCCGCGCCTCGACCAGCGGCATCAGGCGGCCCGCCGTCGAGCGGTAGCCCCAGCGCTCCTCGCCCTCGGCCTCGGAGGGTGGGTGGGCCACCGAGCCGAGCGGGCTGGTCTCCGTCATGCCCCAGGCCTGGACGATCCGCATGCCGTGGCGCTCCTCAAAGGCCTCCATGAGCGAGCGCGGGACCGCCGCGCCGCCGCAGGCCACCAGCCGGATGCTCGACAGGTCGGGCTCGTGCTCGTCGGCGTAGCGCAGGAGGTCGAGCCAGAGCGTCGGCACCGCGCCGGCGACGGTCACGCGCTCACCCTCGATCAGGCGGGAGAGCGGCTCGGGCTGGAGGAAGCGCGAGGGCATGACGAGGTCGGCGCCGGCCAGCGCCGAGGCGTAGGGCAGTCCCCACGCGTTGGCGTGGAACATCGGTACGACCGGCAGCACGCGGTCCTCGCGCGAGACGCCGAGCGAATCGGCCAGACACGCGCCGAGGGCATGCAGAACGTTCGAGCGGTGTGAGTAGAGGACGCCCTTCGGGTTGCCGGTGGTACCGCTCGTGTAGCAGAGCCCGGCGGCGGCACGCTCGTCGAGGCGGGGGTAGGCGAAGCCGGGCGACTGGGCGGCCAGCAGCTCCTCGTAGCGGACCACGCTGGGCAGCGAGCCGGCGTCGCCGTCGCCGATCACGACAAAGTGGCGGACGGTCTCGAACTTCGGCGCGAGCTCCTCGAGCGCCGAGACGAGCGAGGAGTCCACGAGGATGATCTGGTCCTCGGCGTGATTGACGATGTACTCGAGCTGCTCCGGGAAGAGTCGGATGTTGAGCGTGTGGAGCACGGCGCCCATGCACGGCGCGGCCAGATAGGCCTCGAGGTGCTCCTGGGTATTCCACGAGAAGGTCGCGACGCGGTCGCCCTCCTCGATGCCGAGCTCCCTCAGGCCGGCGCACAGCCGGTCGACGCGCTCGGCCACCTCCGCGTAGCGCGCGCGGCGCAGGCCGTCGTCGGTCAGGGTGACGACCTCCCCGTCGCCGTTCATACCGCGCATCCGCTCGAGCACGTGTCCCAGCGTCAGCGGATAATCGTGCTGCATCAGTCCCTCGAGCATCTCCCTCTCCTCTCCCGTGGATGATCGATGCTACCCGGGGCGGACAAGGCCCGAGGCGAGATAATCCGCGCCCGCCGAGCGGCGCACGAGAGACGATCGACTTCCGAGCCCACCGACGAGCAGCGCCTGATCCGCGAGACCGCTCGCTGGGAACGGTCTCACCCATGGTCCCCCTCGCCGGGACTCAGTCCCCTCTGCGCAGCCGCTCCTCCACCGAGCGCTCCTTGTCGGCCAGGGTCTGCCCCGGCTTGTCGCGGCGCTCGTCGAGCTTGAGCACGGTGTAGGCGCGCGGCAGGCCGAGCTCGAGCGGCACGGCGTGCATCTCGCCGACCACGGCCAGGATGTCGGCGACCTCACCCTCGAGCGAGGTGCCCATCGCGTGCATGCGGAAGCCGACCCGGTCCTGCGCCTCGAGGCGCCGGCGGATCTCGGCCAGGTAGAAAGACGCGCCCGCCTCGGGCCGGCCGAGTCCGATGACCGTGAAGTCGGCGGTGGCCATCGACGCGACCGGGAGCGCGACCGCGCGAGTCCTAGTCGATCAGGATCGATGCGCCGGACGACGACCCCGGCTGATTCGCCGTGAACGAGAGCTTCGCCGTCTGGCGTAGCTCGCTTGCCCCGGCGAGCGCCGCGGGCACCACGAGCGCCAGCACCAGAAGGCCTCCGACGACCGCTCTGACCGACCTTCTCCTCACGCGCACTCCTCAACGTCGATGATCTCGGTGCCGCTCTCGGACTGCCCGCCGACCCCTTCCTCGACGGCCTCGCCCTCCTGTTCCCTGTCCTGGCCGACTCCCGCCGCCTTGGCGTTCGGCCTCGCACCGTTGCCGCCCACCCGCTCGCCTTTCTCCTTGAGGTAGTTCAGCAGCCCGCCGAGCACGAGCATCTCGCGCTCGGTTGGGGCGAAGTCATGGGTGACCGTGAACGTCTCGCCCGACTCCTCGATGCGCACGGTGATGTCCTCGGAGCCGTGCTCGAGCTCCTGCTTGACGTTCGGCAGCGACCACGTCTGTGCGACCTCGGCGCGGTCGTAGTCGGCGTCGTCCTTGAACAGCAGCGCGAGGATGCCCTGGGCCACCAGGTTGCGCCGGTGGATGCGCGCGAACGACTTCGCGAACACCGCCTTGACGCCGAGCTGGAGCGGCGCCAGCGCCGCGTGCTCGCGCGAGGATCCCTGGCCGTAGTTGTCGCCGCCGACGATGAAGCCCTGGCCCCACTCCTTGAGCCGGCCGCGGAACTCGGGGTCGCGGTGGCGGAAGGTGAACTCGGCGATCGCCGGAATGTTCGAGCGGTAGCTCATGACCTCGACACCATCGGGGGCGAGGTCGCCGGTCGAGATGTCATCGGGCTGCACGGTGGCGATCTTGGCCTCGACCGCATCCTCGATCGGCGTGTGCTCGGGCGGCGTCTTGATGTTCGGACCGCGCGGGATCTCGATCTTCTCGGCCTCCTGCGGGTCGGCCGGCGCGAAGATGTGGACGTCCTCGATGTAGGGCTTGAGCGCCGGCATGGGCAGGAGCGCGGGCGCGTCGCCGTACTCGCGCGGGTCCGAGATCTTGCCGCTCAGCATCGAGACCGCTGCCACCGCCGGCGAGCACAGGAAGACGGAGTCCTCGGCCGTGCCCGAGCGGCCCGGGAAGTTGCGGTTGAAGGTCCGCAGCGAGTTCGCGTTCGACGGCGGCGCCATGCCCATCCCCACGCACGGCCCACAGACCGGCTCGAGCATCCGCACGCCGCCCTGGACGAGCTGGCGGTAAACGCCCGATTCGGCGATCGCGGTGAGGATCTGGCGCGAGCCCGGCGTGGCCGTCGCGGCCAGCGAGGGATGGACGATCTGACCGCCCCTGTCGTCGAGCACGGCGCCCGGCAGCGCGAGGTCGAGATAGGAGGAGTTGACCGAGGAGCCGAAGCACACCTGGGCCAGGTCGGTTCCGGCCACCTCCTCGATCGCGACGACGTTGTCGGGGTTCGAGGGCTTGGCCACGAGCGGCCCGAGCTCGTCGAGGTCGATGTTCACCCGTTCGTCGTAGGAGCAGTCGTTCTCCGGTCCCATCTGCGAGAAGTCGTTCTCACGGGCCTGGCTGCGCAGCCATTCGCGGGTGTTCTCGTCGGGCGGGAAGACCGCCGAGGTCGCGCCGAGCTCGGCGATCATGTTGGCGATCGTCGAGCGCTCGGGGATCGAGAGGTCCGCCGCCCCGGGCCCGGTGAACTCGAACACCTTGCCCTTGCCGCCGCTCGCCGAGAGCTGGCGCAGGAGCTCGAGGATGATGTCCTTCGACTGGACCCACGGACGCTGAAGCTCACCCTCCAGTTGAACCTGAACCACGGCGGGACAGGCGATCTCGTAGGGGTAGCCGCCCATGGCCACGGCGACATCGAGCCCGCCGGCGCCGATGGCGATCATCCCGAGCGCCCCGCTCGTCGTCGTGTGCGAGTCGGCGCCGACCATGATGTGGCCCGGCTTGGCGAAGCGCTCGATCGAGATGTAGTGGCTGATGCCGTTGCCCGCGCGCGAGAAGTGGATCCCGTACTTGCTAGCGAGCGCTTGGAGCATGCGGTGGTCGTCGGGGTTCTTGAAGTCGAGCTGGACGACGTTGTGGTCGATGTACTGGACCGCCCGCTCCACGCTCACCCGCGGCAGGCCGAGCTGTTCGAACTGCATCAGGGCCATCGTTCCGGTGGCGTCCTGGAGCAGCGTCTGATCGATCTTGAGCGAGATCGGCGAGCCGGGCTCGAGCTCGCCCTCGACGAGGTGCTCCTTGAGGATCTGGCGTGTCAGGTTCTCCGGCATCGGACCTCTTCTTCTCCCGCGGTCTTGGGCGCTGTACCAACAAGCTATCGGGCGACCGCGCGAGTCCCGGCGCGGGGCCGCGGCCTCGATCAGCCGGAGTCCGGGTCGTCGGGGGCGTCGTCGGGGGCGCGCACGAACCGGGCGCGGGCCTCGGCGATCAACGGACGTTCCCCTCCCACTCCGCGCGCCTCGGCGCTCAGCTCGAGCGTTCGCCCCTCGCCACCCTCGACGCGGGCTGCCACGCGCACGAACGTGCCCACCGGCGCGGGCGCGCGGAAG
>JACCTJ010000256.1 GCA_013812485.1 Thermoleophilaceae bacterium | reverse complement strand
TTGACCTCGGCCACGATGCTGGTCGCGTTCGTGCTCGCCGCCGGCTTTACGGCGGGCCTCGTAAACCGGGTGCTCGACCGGCGCCTCACCGGCCTCTTCGGACGGCGGGCCGTGCCCCGCCGCGACCATGTGGTAGTGGTCGGGCTCGGCCAGGTGGGCCTGCGCCTGTGCCTCCTCCTGCGTGCGTGCGGGATCCCCGTGGTCGCCGTCGAGCAGGACGGGGAGAACGAGAACGTCGGCCGTGCCAAGGAGCTCGGCCTGCCGGTGGTCCTGGGCAGCGGCGCCGACCAGTCGCTGCTGGGCCGACTATCGCTCCAGAGGGCCACGGCCGTGGCCGCGGTCACCGAGAACGACATCGAGAACATCTCTGTGGCCATGACCGCCCGCGCGGTCTACGACGAGATGCACGTTGTGCTGCGGGTCGGCGACGGTGAGATCGCCCACGAGACGCGCTCGCTTCTGGCGCTCGGACTGGTCCGCGACGTGCACAGGATTGCGGCCGCGCTCCTGGCGGCTATGGCACTGGGACGCGAGGCCGAGAGCGTCGTCTGCCTTGGCGACGATGTGCACCTGCGCTTCCCGGACGGCCGCCTCGAACGCGCGGAGTTCGACACGCTGCAGGGATCTGGCGGGTGACATGGTGGAGCGCGAGGTGACTCAGCGGCGCCCACGCCCCAACCGCCCCGAGCCTTGACAGGTCCGTCCGGCCGTCCTCGAAGGTCCACAGCGGCCGACCCGGCTCGCGTCGAGATCGACGGCGAGCACCTCCTCGACGGGGGCTCGTCAACAGAATCCTCGTCGGGGCGTGCGGTCGAGCTGGGTCCGACGACGATCTACGTGCTCGAGGTCGGTCGTGTCGACGCCTCGCTGACACCGCCCAGGGTGGGAGGTCGCGTTCGGAGCGTTCGAGGTAGCGTGCCGCCATCGCTAACTGCGCGGTGCGGGAATCCTCACGATCGCCACGCCGATCGCGCGCTGAGCCGCTTCTCGCGGTGCTTCCGCGCACCTTGAGTCCACTGTCTCCCTCTGCTCCTGAGTAGGCACTTCGTTCTGAACGCCGCGCTGGTTTCGAACGACGTGCGCTCGCGTTCTCGGGTCGTCACCCTTAGGTTGCTGGTCTGCGCGTCCTCGCTTGTCCAAAGATTTCGGTATGATCCCGAGAGGTTTGACCGCGTGACGTTCAGGGCATCACCTGGCCGCGCCTTCAAAGTTGGAGGGGGCGAGCAAGGTGGTTCACATGTCCAGCGGCACGAGTCAGGACCAGGTCCTCACCGCGTCGGCCCAGACCACTTACGTCGGGCACACCCACGGGACGGCTCACCAGGTCACGAACTTCCTCGCGATGGTTCTGCCCTTCGCCGCCTTCCTGGGGGCGGGGGTGATGCTGTGGGGCAGCCTCTTCACGTGGGTCGACCTGGCCGGTCTGGTCGTCGCCTACGCCGCCACGTGCATCGGAATCACCGTCGGCTTCCATAGGCTGCTCACCCACCGCTCCTTCCAGACCTATCCCGCGGTGCGCTACATCCTCGCCGTGCTCGGAACCCTCGCCATCGAAGGCTCGGCGCTCAAGTGGGTCGCCGATCACCGCAAGCACCACAACTTCACGGACGAGGACGGAGACCCGCACAGCCCGCACGGCTCGGGGCCCGGTGTCCTCGGTGCGCTCAAGGGACTTTGGCACGCGCACGTCGGCTGGCTCTTCAATACCGTTGGCCAGGCAGAGCGGCAGCGCTACGTGCCCGATCTGCTCAAGGACCGGGGCCTGCGGCTGCTCGACGCCGCCGAGATCCCTTTGATTGGTCTGAGCCTCGTCCTTTCCTTCCTCCTCGGTCTGCTCGTCAAGGGGACGCTGACCGGCGCTCTCCTGACGCTGGTCTGGGTCGGTCTGGTGCGCGTCTTCCTGCTTCACCACGCGACCTTCAGCATCAACTCGATCTGCCATTTCTTCGGTCGCCGCCGGTTCCCCACCGACGACCACTCGACCAACGTGGGTTGGCTCTCGGTCCTAACCTTCGGCGAGTCGTGGCACAACAACCACCACGCCTTTCCCACCTCGGCATTCCACGGCCTGCGACGGCGAGAGCTCGACCTCGGTGGTCTTTTCATCGGCTTCCTCGAGCGCGTCGGGCTCGCATGGCAGGTGGTGCGCGTGAGCCCGGAGCGCCAGAGCGAGAAGGCAGCGGCTGGAGCGGCCTGACCGCTGCCGTGCGTCAGGCCAT
>JACCTJ010000249.1 GCA_013812485.1 Thermoleophilaceae bacterium | reverse complement strand
GTGGCCTGCCGCACCGCTCCCAACATCTTCCCGCGTCAGTGGCTCGGCTTTCCGATCTCGGCGGCGGCCCTGCTCGAGACTGGCTCGCGTGAGCCGAGGCGCATCCCGCCCGCGGTGGGCGACGCCTGCGGGCGGCTCTTCCAGAGGCTCGTCAACGGCCCGCGCAGCTCGTACGGCCTCGAGCCCTCCCCGTACGGGGTCGCCACTACCCGCCGTACTCGTGCGCGCACGCCGGTGATCGCCGACGGCGTGATCGACGCACTGCGAGACGGGCGAATCGAGCTGCGGCCCGAGCTCGTCCGCTTCGACGGAGCAGACGTCGTCCTCGGCGACGGCGGTCGCGCCCAGCCCGACGCCGTGATCGCGGCCACCGGCTACCGCCACGGGCTCGAGGGGCTTGTAGGCCACCTCGGCGTGCTCGACGCCCGCGGCGCGCCAGTCTCGCGCGGCCCCGAGACGAGCCCGGACGCACCCGGCCTCCACTTCATCGGCTACAAACTTCCCCACCTCTACGAGATCGCTCGCGACGCCCGGGCTATCGCCGCCGCCGCGACGGCGTAAGCCTGGCCGGGGATCAGGCGCGCGAAGGAGCGGTGCTGGCCCGGCCGAGCGCCTGCGCCGTCGTCAGGCCGGCCGCACCGCCGACCACCACGGCCAGCGAGGCGACGATGGCCAGGCCGCCGAGTGGCGTGCCGGACCAGCTCTCCCCGAGCAGGACAGGCGCCAGCAGCACCGCCACGACGATCTGGATGACCAGCACGGTCGGGTACACGCGCACGGCCGCCGAGGCTTGAAGGGCGGTCATCTCGTTGAGCAGGCCGAGCGCCGCCCCGACCGCGCTCGCCACCAGCGCCCCGGCGAGCAGAGGCCACGCTCCCGAGCTCGCCGCATCGGCGACGAACTTGCTCGCCTGGGCCGTCCACGCGAAGGCGAGGCCCGCCGCGACCGTGATGATCCAGTTGCGGCCGTGCAGGTGCCGGCGGAGCAGGTAGGGCGTCGCCGAAGCGGCCGCGAAGCAAGCGATCGCCACGAGCAGAATCCCGCTCGGCTCGGGAGCCGCGCCTCCAGCCGGGCTCGACCACGCCAGCCCGGCGATTCCGACCACGATCGCCGAGACGCCGGCGATCTCGCGGACGCCGACCCGCTCGTGCAGCAGATTGGCGCCGATCGCCAGCAGCACGACCAAGGCCAGCGCGAGCGTCGGCTGCACGAGCGTGAGCGGCACAAACGCCAGCGCCGCAGTCTGCGCGCCCCAGGCGAGGATCGCGCACAGGGTGCCGACCAGCCAGCGCGGCTGCGAGACGAGGCGCTCCACGAGCTTGTGATGCAAGCGCTCGTGCGAAGGCGCCTCGCGAGCCTCGAGGGCCTGGAGTGCGACGGCTACGGCGTAGAGGACGGCGGCGAGCGCCGCGAGACCGAGGCCGATGACGAGGGCGCTCACGAGCGGGAGTATCGCGCGCCCTCGTCGCAAGCGCTCCCGTCTAGACCGCCTCTCGCCGCCTGTCTAGGTGAGCGCGCGGCGAAGGCTTCGTCCCGGACGGACACGGCGCACGACCGGCTCGAGGCGTGGCCGCCCCGGACCGGAGCTCAGCACGTCGGCGCCGGGTTCTCCCCGCAGATGTCCTCGATGCCGGGATCGTCCTCGCGCGTTCCCGGATCCGGTCCGCCACCCTCATCCGTGCCGCCGACGCCCGAGCCGCGACCGGAGCCGGAGCCGGAACCCGACCCCGTACCCGAGCCCGACCCCGAGCCCGAGCCCGACCCCGAACCCGAGCCCGAGCCCGAGCCCGAGCCCGACCCCGCGCCCGCGTCCGCCGTGCCAGTGCCCGGAGCGCTCGGGTCGGCGGGGGCGCCGTCGGCACCGGCGTCCTCGGCTGAGGATTGCTCGTTGCGCACGCCCTCAAGGTCCTGGCGGAGCTTGATAATCTCCTTCTCGAGGTCGCCTACGCGACGCTCCACGCCCTGGACCTCCTGGCGGGGAACCGACTCGGCGGCCGGCCGGGGCTTCGAGGCTTCCTCGCCGCCGCAGGCGGGGAGGACGAGCACGCCGAAGGCGAGCAGACAGGCCAGTGGCGTCAACTTGGTGCGCACAGAGGTTCTCCTTCCGGGTCAGGGCCGGGGGCGGGAGACAAGCTTGAGGCGGCCGCCGGACGGCGCGGGAGTGTAGCGGCCGACCCTGAGGCATCCTTCAGGGCAATGCGCATCCCGCCCGACAGCGAGATCGTCGCTCCGGAGTTCGCTCCGCAGCTCGAATGGCTGAACGTCGCCTTCCTGCGGGTGGACAAGCTGCTCGGTCGCAACGCGATCCTCGTCGAGTTCTGGGACTTCGCGCGCGTCAACTCGCTGCGCACGCTTCCATACCTCAAGGGCTGGAACGCACGGTATTCGCCCCTGGGGCTGAAGGTCATCGGCGTCCACACCCCCGGCTACTCGTTCGGGCGCGAGCGCGAGGCCGTGGCCCGGGCCGTCGAGCGGCTCGAGATCCCCTATCCGGTCGTGCTCGACCCCGCCGGCGGCGTGTGGCAGCGCTACGGCAACAAGGGGTGGCCGGGCCGCTTCCTGTTCGACCGTCGCGCGCGCCTGCGCCACGTGCACTTCGGCGAGGGCGAGTACCTCGAGACCGAGCTGGCGATCCAGGAGCTGCTGCGAGAGATCGAGCCGGAGGCGGAGCTTCCCGAGCCGCTCGAGCCGCTCCGTCCCGAGGAGGTCCCGGGAGTGGTGCTCGAGCCCCAGACCGCCGACATCGTGCTGCCGCGCGACCGCGAGCGGCTCGAGATCGTGCGCGACTGGACCGACGGCGAGGACTACATCGAGGCCAAGGACGCCGGCGCGGCGGTCGAGGCCCCGTTCGACGCCGGGGCGGCCTACGCCGTGCTCTCGGGAGCCGACCTCGAGCCGGGGGTCTACGAGTCGGACGGGCGCGTGGTCGCCGAGACGCCGGGCGTGCGCGTGCACGGCTTCCAGTTCCTGCCGCGCGCGCCGGCCACCGCCTGATCCGTTCGCTCGCGCATCGCAGCGCGCTAGGCGCGGGCCGCGAACTCCCGCCGGATCTCCTTGGGGAGCATGAAGCGCACGTCCTCCTGTATCACCTCGAGCTCGGCCACGTCTTCGGTCCCGCGCGCGCGGAAGAAGTCGACCAGCCTGCTCACCAGCTCCTCGGGGGCGCTCGCGCCGGAGGTGATGCCGACCGTGCGCGCTCCGTCGAGCCACCCCTCCTCCACCTGCCGCTCGTTGTCGATCAGGTAGGAGTCTGAGCCGTAGTCGCGCGCGACCTCGACGAGGCGCTGCGAGTTCGACGAGTTGCTCGAGCCGATCACCAGCACGAGGTCACACTCGCGGGCGAGCTGACGGACGGCGGCCTGGCGGTTGGTCGTGGCGTAGCAGATGTCGTCGGTGCGCGGGCCGGTGATGGCGGGGAAGCGCTCGCGCAGGCGAGCGATGATGCGACCGGTCTCGTCCACCGAGAGAGTGGTCTGGGTCAGGTAGGAGACGCGCTCGGGATCCTCGACCTCGAGCCGGTCGACGTCCTGCTCGGACTCGACCAGCATCATGTTGGCGGGGGCCTCGCCCATCGTGCCCTCGACCTCCTCGTGGCCCGAATGGCCCACGAGCACGATGGTGTAGCCCTGCTCGGCGAACTTCTTGGCCTCGACGTGGACCTTGGTGACCAACGGGCAGGTCGCGTCGATGGTGACGAGACCGCGCTCGGCCGAGTTGGCGTGCACGCTGGGACTGACGCCATGGGCCGAGAAGACGACTGTCTGGCCCTCGGGCACCTCGTCCTCCTCCTCCACGAAGATCGCTCCCCGCTCGCGCAGCTGCTCGACGACGTGCTTGTTGTGGACGATCTCCTTGCGCACGTAGATCGGCGCCCCGTAGAGGTCGAGGGCTCGCTCGACGGTCTGCACAGCCCGGTCGACGCCCGCGCAGTAGCCTCGGGGAGCCGCCAGCAGTAGGCGCTCGGGAGTCGCGGGCCGGGCGATGGGAAGGGGCGTCGTGGTCACTGCTCAGAGCCTAGCGAGCAGCTCGTAGGTCGCCTCGGCGGA
>JACCTJ010000231.1 GCA_013812485.1 Thermoleophilaceae bacterium | reverse complement strand
TCCGCTCGTCGGTCGTGGTGGCCTCGAGCACGAGGTCGTTCAGCGCGAACGAGACCTCGGCGTCGGGCACGCCGTAGTTCGGCATGACGAGCGCGCGCTCGGTGCCCTCCTCGTCGAGGTTGCGCAGCAGGTCAGCCACCGAGGCCGCGGCGCCGCGGGCAGGGACGACCTCATCCGGCAGGTCGTAGAAGCGCGCGGGTGGGAGCTCGCCGAGGTGGCGGTGGCTGTCGCATATCGGAGGCTGTGATCCGATACGACGAAGGTAGGAAACGGCCCGAGCGGCGCGTATGGACATCTGGACAAAGATCCCGCAGCGGTCTTGGACCTTGTGCTCCGGGTGTCCACGGGCGCGCGCTACGCGCGGCGGATCACCTCCGGCGAAACTCTTCCTGGGATCAGTGGGTTCTTGGAGTCGATGAGCCGTTCGGTGGCCACCGTCGTCCTGGCGAGCGCGCTCGTGCTCCTGGCCATGGGCGGAACCGCCTCCGCAGGCTACGACCACCTGCTTGCACCGACGACCGAGTGCGGCCGCTCGCAGCAGACCAGTCCCAAGCTGAGCGCCGACAAGCAGGAAGCGGTGATGCGGTGCATGCACAACTACGCGCGCAAGAAGGTCGGCAAGGGGCGCTCGCCGCTCAGTCGAAGCTGACGACGTCCGCCGGCAGCCGTGGCGCCAGACGCCGGGGCAGTGGTCGAAGTAGCCTCGCGCAGACGCTCGCCGCCGGAGAAGACCGGCATCGAGGGCATCGGCTGGGCGAGCACCAGCTCCCCCACCTCTCCCACGACCGCGTTGCCGTCCTCGTCCCAGGCCTGAACGTCGGCGCCGAGCGCGCGCGCCTGGAGCTCGCCGCGATGGACCGGCAGGGTCGGCACACCGCCGACGAAGGCGGCAGACGTCGGTGCCGCCGCTCGTCGAGAACAGCCAAGTGTCGCGGCCGAGGTACTCGTACCAGAAGACGCGGTCGCCGACCCGGGCGTCGAGGTGGAGGTGCATCTTCTTGAGGTGCTCGAGCAGGATTCCCCCATGGCCGTGGACGATCGGCTTCGGCAGGCCGGTCGTCCCCGAGGAGTAGAGGACCCAGAGGGGGTGGTCGAAGGCGACCCGGACGAACTCGAGCGGCTCGTGGTCGGTCACGAGCTCGTCCCAGGCGAACGTGCCCTCGACGCCGCCGGCGCCGAGGTAGGGCAGGAGGACGATGTGCTCGAGGCCCGGAAGCTCCACGCGCACGCTCTCGACGGTCCGCGGCGATCGAAGTCCTTGCCGGCGTAGCGGTAGCCGTCCACGGTGAGCAGGACCTTCGGCTCGATCTGCGCGAAGCGGGCCGGAGCAAGAACGACGACGCCCTCTCCCTCCTCGGGGAAGCTCAGGCGCGTCCCGGGAAACCACTCCGCGCCCGGCATATCGCGTGAACCGAGCACCCGGTCGGGTACAAAGTCGGACTCGACCGCGAAGAACTCCCAAATCGAGGCCCAGAAGGCGTCGAGGTCGGCGACCGACCAGCGCCATAGGTCGTCGTAGGAGCCGGTGACCTCGACGCCGCGCGTCTCGGCGATCCAGCGGGCGTAGCGGGTGATCGTCGCGGCCTCGATCCGCTCCGCGGAGGGCGCCCAGAGTCGGCGTGATTCGGTTCGATCCACTCAGCCCGGCCGGTCGCCGACGGCCTCTCGCACGCCCTTGCGGTCCTTGTGCTCGCGCTCGTAGGCGCGCACCCGGGCGAGGACGACGGGGTCGACCTGGGACACTGCCTTACGGATCTCTGCGACCGTCTGCTCGTCGTAGCCGGGCCAGGGCTCACCGCCGGCCGCAGAGTCGCCGACGCCGGGCGCCGGCGCGCTCAGCTCGACCCCGGCCGCCTCCGCCAGCTCCTCCAGCGCTCGGTGTAGCAGGCTCGGCAGCTCGCCGACGTCGGGAACGATGTCGGGATCGGAGGCGAAGCCGAAGAAGATGCCGTCCGCGTAGGAGACGATGGCCACGCCGAGCCCGGGGTTCGCTCCCAGCGGGACGAGCGGGGACACGGCCTCGAGCTCGCGGCCGAGCAGGTAGAGCGTGTCCTGCGGCCCCGGAACGTTGGTGACCACGAGGTTGACGTAGCGCTGCACGTCGCCAATCTGCGAGAGCCGATCGCCGACCGCGGGCGGCGCGAGCCCGGACAGCTCGACCACCGTGCTGCCCGCGACCACCTCGGCGCTGTCCTTCAGCTCCTGCATGGCCGCGTTGATGCGGTCGAAGCGCTCGACGGGATCGGCCATGCCGACCGGCAGCGACACCCTCAGGCCCGAGACATGGTTACCCGGTCTCCTCCGCTCAAGCCCCGTAGCGCCACCGGCACGAAGACCTGGAGCTCGAGGCCCGCGCTCTCCTCCCCGCGCGCGCGCAGGTGCGCGGCGAGCACTCCCGCCACCGCGGCGAGCACGACGTCGTTGAGCGAGCCGTCGAGGGCGTTCTTGACCGCCTTGAAGTCATCGAGGGCCTCGCTCTGCCAGGCAAAGCGCCGGTGGGGCCGACCTTGCGGTTGTAGGGCCCGCGGGGCGCAAAGCGCAGCGCGCCGCGTCCCACCACCGTTCCGAGGCCGGCCAGAGCGCCGGCCGTCCGGCCGGCGGCCTCCTTCGGATTGCGCACCAGCGTGCCGAGCGAGCTCACGAGCTCCGGGGGCACGGCGCGCTCCTCATCGAAGATGGTCTGGATCACGTTCACGCTGGCGATCCCGTCGACGAGCGTGTGATGGAACTTGTGCAGGACGGCGAAGCGCCCGCCCTCGAGGCCCTCCACAAGCCACATCTCCACAGCGGCCGCCCCCGGTCGAGCGGCTGCTCGAGGATGCGCGCGAACAGAGTGCTGAGCTGTTCGGCGCCTCCGGGCGCCGGCAGCGCATTGTGGCGGAGGTGGTAGGAGAGGCGGACCTTCGTGTCGTCGGTCCAGCGCGGGCGCCCGAGCCCCAGCGGCACCGAGGCGATCCGCTGGCGGAAGGTGACAGCTAGCGTCGCCGACGTTGGACGTCGGTTACATCGAGCGTCGCGAGGACCACGCGCTGGAGCTGCTGGCGCAGGACGGCTTCGAGGCACTCAGCGTCGAGGCGATCGCCCGGCGAGCGGGGATCAGCCGCGTGAACGTCTACCGCAGCTTCGGCAACCTTCAGGGACTGGTGCCTGCCCTGCTGCGACGCGAGGAGGCTCAGGTGCGCCAGCAGCTCGAGGCGCTCGTTCCCGCCGAGCCGGGCGATCGCTCTCCGCGCCTGCTGCTCGTGACGCGCTCGAGGGCTTTCGTCATGGCGGAGCCGCTGACCTGGCGCGTCGCGCTTGGCGGCCCGAGAGCGCGCCGAAGGCACTTCAGAAGGACGGTGGCGCGCGGCGCGCCGATCTCGCGGCGCGGCTACGGCCACTCGTCGCGCAGGGCCTCGAAGGGCTCGACGCGCCGGTTGAGGACCTCGACGTCGATCTGCTCGCGCGCCTCCTCCTGACCGCCGGCGAGGAGCTCGGCCGCATCACGCTCGACGACCCCGAGTTCCCGGCCGCTCGATTGGTCGACGAAGGTCGTCGCTTCCTCGACGTGTTGCCGTGGCGCTGAGCGCGGGAAGGACTCCTCAGACTGTCGGGATCGTCCCGCCGCTCAGCGATGGAGTCGGAGAGGCCGGAAGGAGGGGAGGTGTGTATCCCGGTAAAGGCCTACGACCTCAGACCACGATCGCATTCGACGCCGATGAGCCACGCCGACCGGTGAGCCCGCGAAGCCAGCCTCAGAAGCCGCCCCGGCCCGACCTACGCGCGGCTCTCACCGACATCGAGGGCCAGCCACCCTACCCCCGACCGCCTGGATGGTCAGGCGCCGGGCGATGTCGAGCCGCCCCCTCGAAGCGCCGCGGACGGATCATGGGCGGTCATCTCCCGGAGGTTGAGGGGTCGTGGCTCGTGGTAGCCCCAGAGAGTTTGGTCGAAGGCCGTCTGAGACGCCGTCTCCTCGCAAAGGTCGTCCTGCTCTCTCTCGTTGGGTTTATGTCGATCTCTCTCAGCGCCTGCGGGGCCTCCGATGAGGAGCAGATCGAGATGACGGTCAAGCGCTTCAACCGCGCCGCCGCCGAGGGCGATGGCCAGGAAGCGTGCGAACAGCTGACCTCCGCCGCGCGGACCCCGGCAGGCGGTCTTCAGTGTGAGTCCGCGATCGACCAGCTAGGCAAGCTGGGGGGCGAGCAGACGAAGCGACGGCTTGCGGCCGTCGAAGTCCGCAACGTCAAGGTCGACGGCGACAGGGCGACTGCAGAAGCCCAGATCCCCACCCAGACTCCAGCGACGCTTCAGTTGGAGAAGGTCTCACGGCGTGTCTTCAAATGGAAACGGTCTGACGGAGACTGGAAGATCGCTTCACTCGG
>JACCTJ010000190.1 GCA_013812485.1 Thermoleophilaceae bacterium | reverse complement strand
GCCGAGCGTCACGATCCCACGCAGCTCGCCGTCGGCCCGCATCGACTCGACGAGCGTGGCGCCGTCGACGTGCTCGGCCCCGAGATCGACCACGAGCACCTCGGCGCCCGCAGCGCGTGCGCCCGGCTCGTCCTCGTAGCGGCTCACCTCGTGGCCCGCCGCCCGCAGTCCGCCCTCCAGCTTCGACCCGAACAGCAGGTCGGGGCATAGCACGGCGACCCGAGCCACGGCCTGATCCCTACTGGGCGCGGCGGCGGTAGAACTCCTGGCGCACCGACTCGGGCCTTCCCCAGGTCTCCATGACCTCGACGCGCCCCGAGCGCGCCTCGCGCACCGCGAGCTCGCCCTCGAGGCCGAGAGTGTCCATGACCGCGAGCGTCCCGTGCACGGTCTCGGCTGCAGCGGCGTGGCCGAACTCGTTGGCCACCCGCAGGCGCCAGTGCCAGTCGTGCTTCGAGTAGGGCTGCGGGTTGACCTGGACGATGATCGTCGCCGCCTCGACGTAGCGCTCCTCGTCGAAGATGCGCAGATCGAGCTCGAGCTGCGTCCAGTCGGGGGGCAGCGAGTCGACGATGCGCTGAAAGTCCGGGGCGAGCGCCACGACCGCCACCTTACCCACCGCGACGCGCGCTCCTACAATCGGGAGGGTGACCGTCACGAGCGACTACGAACTGCTGAGAGAGCGGGCCGGGCTCGCCGACCGCTCGGCGCGCGGCAAGCTCCTGCTCACCGGTGCCGAGGCGGCCGAGTTCCTCCAGGGCCAGGTCTCCAACGACGTCGAGGCGCTCACGCCCGGCCAAGGCTGCTACGCCACCTTTCTCACCCCGAAGGGGAAGATGCGCGGCGACATGCGCATCCTCGGCGGCGAGGACTGGCTGTGGATCGACACCGAGCCCGCCACGCTCGCCGCGCTCGCGCGCACGGTCAAGATGTACTCGATCGGCCGCGAGGTCAGCCATCGCGACGTGACGCCCGAGCGGGCGATCCTCTCGCTCATCGGTCCCGCCGCCCGCGCCGCCCTGGAGACCGAGCCGCCGCCGGTCGAGCACGGCCACGTCGAGGGCGAGCACGGCCTCTACGTCGCGACCGACCTGGGCGTCGACGTCATCTGCGCCGCCGAGGACGCCGGCGAGGTCCGAGCCGCGCTCGGGATCGACGAGGTCTCGGAGCAGAGCGCCGAGTGCCGTCGCATCGAGTCTGGCCGTCCGCGCCACGGCCTCGACACCGACGCCGACACCATCCCCCAGGAGGCCGGGCTCAACGAGCGCGCGGTGAGCTTCACCAAGGGCTGTTACGTTGGCCAGGAGACCGTCGCCCGCCTGCACTACAAGGGCAAGCCTAACCGCCACCTGCGCGGGCTGCGCCTGAGCGAGCCCGCCGCGCACGGCGATCCCGTGCTCCTCGGCGAACGCACCCTGGGCAACATCGGCTCGGCCTGCCTGTCACCACAGTATGGGCCCATCGCGCTCGCGCTCGTACGCCGCGAGGCGTCGCTCGGCGACACCGTCGCCGTCGGCGCCGGCGGCGCTCTCGCCGAGGTGGTCGAGCTGCCTTTCGGGCCGAGCTGAGGGAGCGGCGCGGGCCGTCCGCCGACGCCCGACCGATGCGATTTACTTCCTGCCTTCTCGCGCCGCCGATGCACGCGGCGGTCCCGCCACCGTGTCCCCACCCTCCATCGACACCCGAGCCGCTCGCCGGCGCGCCGCCCCCCACACCGTCGCGCGGCCCCGCGGGCACCTGAGCGCCGAGAGCCCGCTGCTCGGCGGCCCGCTCGCAGCCGACGCCGGTGCCGAGGAGCCGCGCCCGCGGCCCGCCGCGTACGACCCGCGCGCCGACGTGCTCGCCTTTCCCACCGCAGCCACCGGCGGGCACGCCATCGCCGGGCGCTCGACCCCCGCGCCCGAGCGGCGCGCCCTGCGCGAGCTGATCCCCGCCGCCGAAGCCGGGCGCGAGATCGACGACTGGGGTCGCTCCGAACGCACCTTCGCGCTGCTCGAGCCGCTGCTGAACTTCTACTACCGCTACTGGTTCCGCGTCGAGCAGGAGGGCGTCGAGAACGTGCCCGCCGAAGGGGGGGCGCTGCTCGTGGCGAATCACTCCGGAGCGCTACCGCCCGATGCGCCGATGATCATGCAGGCCATCCGCAACGAGCACTTCGCGCCCCGCCCGCTGTACATGCTCGGCGAGCACTGGTTCAAGGGCTATCCCGGCGTCGGCATGCTGACCAACAAGATCGGCCTCGTGGCCGCGCACCCCGCCAACGCCCAGCGCCTGCTCGGCGACGAGGGACGGCTCGCGCTCGTCTTTCCCGAGGGAGTGAAGGGATCGGGCAAGCTCTACTGGCAGCGCTACCGCCTGAGGCGCTTCGGGCGCGGCGGCTTCGTCAGGACGGCCCTGCGCGCGCAGGTGCCGATCGTGCCGGTCGCCGTGGTCGGCGCCGAGGAGGCGATGCCGATCTTCGCCCAACTGCGCCTGCTCCAGAGGCTGAGCGGCCTCATCTACTTCCCGGTCAACCATGCCTTCCCGCACTTCGGGCTCGCCGCCGCCGTGATGTACCTGCCGGCGAAGTTCAAGCTGCGCTTCCTCGAGCCCATCTCGCTCGATCGCTACTCGCCCGAGGATGCCGACGACCTGGAGCTCGTGCAGTCGCTCTCGGAGACCGTCCGGGGCCGGATCCAGCGCGAGCTCGATCGCCTCCTGGCCGCCCGTGCGTCGGTCTGGTTCGGCTAGGGTGCGCGCCCGGGATGAGGAGGGCTGAGGAGATGCGGGGCACCCGGGGTGCGGCGCTGATCGCGGGCATCGCCCTGCTCTCCGCGCTGCCGGGCTGCGGCCAGAAGGACTTCGTGCGCGACCCTCCTCGCCCGCCGCTGCCGATCCAGATAACGGGGGTCATCACCGCGACGGGGGTGACCGTCTCGCCCGACCGCATCGGAGGCGGGCCGGTCCTGCTGATCATCTCGAACCAAGACGAGGTCTCGCACACCGTGATCCTCGAGGGCGAGCAGGCTCGCGAGCAGGTCGGCCCGATCAACCCGGACGATGCCGCCACCATCACCACCGACCTCACCCAGGGCCGCTACACCGTTCGTGCCGGCTCGGATCGGGCGGCCTCACCGGGCGAACAGCTCGAGCCGGCCGAGCTCGTGGTCGGCCAGCGCCGCCCGACCGGCGAGGAGGAGATCCTGCGCCCGTAGAGCTCTCGGCCCCTCCGGCGCCCGTGGCGGCGAGCCGGAAGGCCGGACCGCGGGCGATACCATCCCGCGCCGAGCGACCGCGGAGGACGAGCACGAGCGCATGGCCCAAGTCGACCTGACCAACGTGACCGAGGTGAGCACCGAGCCCGGCACGCTGCCCGAGACCATGTCCGCCTGGGTGATCCGCCAGGAGCGCGAGGGCGAGCCGATCGACGCCTTCCAGCTCGAGGAGATCGAGGTACCCCAGCCCGCCGCCTTCGAGGTGATCGTGCGCGTGATGGCCGCCGGGGTCAACTTCAACAACGTATGGGCCGCGCTCGGCCAGCCGGTCTCGGTCTTCCGCGCCCACCCCGAGGAGGACCACCACATCGGCGGCTCCGACGCCTCGGGCATCGTCTGGACCTGCGGCGAGGGCGTCACGAAGTGGCAGCCCGGCGACGAGGTCGTCATACACTGCAACCAGGCCTCCTACGAGGACGTTGAGGTGCATGGCCTCGATCCCCTGGCCGCGCCCTCGCAGAAGATCTGGGGCTACGAGACCTCGTGGGGATCGTTTGCGCAGTTCACCAAGGTCCAGGCCCAGCAGCTCATCCGCAAGCCCGAGAATCTGACCTGGGAGGAGGCGGCCTCCTACGGGCTGACCTACTTCACCGCCTACCGCATGCTCATCGATCAGTGCAAGCTCCAGGCCGGCCACCGGGTGCTGATCTGGGGCGCCGCGGGCGGGCTCGGCGTGTTCGCCACGCAGCTCTGCGCGGGCGCCGGTGCCAAGGCGGTGGGCGTCGTCTCCTCGCCCGAGAAGGCCGAGCTGGTCAGGCAGCTGGGTGCCGTGGAGGCCATCGACCGGGGCGGGTTCAGCGGGATGATGCGCCGCGGCGGCGAGTCGGCCGACGAGGAGAAGGCGCGCTTCAAGGAATCGCGCCGCTTCTCGAAGGCTGTGGCCGAGATCCTCGGCGGGCCGCCCGACATCGTCTTCGAGCACGTCGGCCAGGCCACCTTCCCGACGTCGGTCCTGACCGTCAAGCCCTTCGGCAAGGTCGTCATCTGCGGCGCCACCTCGGGCTTCAATCTCGACTTCGACGTGCGCTACCTGTGGATGCGCCAGAAGCAGATCCTCGGCTCGCACTTCGCCAACGCCTGGGAGGCCACGAAGGCCAACGAGCTGATCGAGCAGGGGCTGATCCGGCCGGTGCTGTGGCGGACGATGGGCTTCGAGGGCGTCGCCGAGGCGCACCAGCTGATGCGCGAGAACAAGCACCGCGGAAAGATCGCGATCCTCGTCGGAGCCGAGGAGGAGGGCCTCGGCAAGACGGCCGAGGGGCCCGGCGCCGTGCGGGCGGAGGTCGGCGCGTGATCGGCGCTCGGGGAACGCTGATGGTCGAGATCAACTGGGTCGTCAACCCGTTCCGCGGCCCCAAGTTCGAGCAGGCGTGGGCGCCCGCCGCGGAGGCGGCGCTCGACTACGGAGCCACCTCCTACTGCTTTCTGAGGTCGAAGGAGGACCCGCTTCACTTCAAGCAGCTCGCGGTGTTCCCGGACAAGCTCTCGTGGGACCGCTACTGGCTCTCGGAGGAG
>JACCTJ010000163.1 GCA_013812485.1 Thermoleophilaceae bacterium | reverse complement strand
GTCCTGCGAAGGCACGCGGGGAAGGTCTGTGTGTGCGAGCTGACGCCACTCTTCGACGTCGCGCAGCCCACTGTCTCGCACCACCTCAAGGTCCTGCGCGCCGCCGGCATCGTCGACTCCGAGCGCCACGGTCTGTGGGCCTACTACTACGTTCGCCCCGACGCCCTGAAGGAGCTGTCCACATGGCTGTCCTGAGACCTCATCTGGCGCTGACCGTGTCGAGCGTGGAGGGCTCCGTGCCGTTCTACGAGGCGCTGTTCGGGATCCCCCCCGAGAAGATCAGGTCCGGTTACGCGAAGTTCTCGGTCGCCGAGCCCGCGCTGAACCTAACGCTCAACGAAGGCTCGCGCGAGGCCCTCGGTGCCTTCAACCACGCGGGCATCCAGGTCGCCTCTGCCGCTGAGGTCCTCGAGGCCAAGGGGCGGCTGGTCTCGGCGGGCCTCGCAGCGTTCGACGAGATGGACACCACCTGCTGCTACGCACGGCAGGACAAGATCTGGGTTCGTGACCCCGACGGGACGCCATGGGAGGTCTTCGCGTCTCATGAGGACACCGAAGAGGCCGGGGACGGTGGCTTGGCCGTCGCGGAGGCCGAGGCGTGCGGGTGCGGCGAGACTGGGTGCGCGTGTGCTGCCGAGGGCGCGGCGGACGCCTGCTGCGTATGAGCGAGGCCGTGCGAGAGCTGGATCTGCACGGCCCGCAGACGCTCTGGCTCGGACTAGCATCCTCGACGTGACCGAGACGCTTCACCGACATGGGAGCCACGCCCACGCTCACCCCGCTGGAGGCTCCCACCGCCACCTGCTGCGCCCACTGCGGTCGCGAGCGGTAGGAGGGAGCGAGCACCATCACCACGCCCACGGGCACCGCCACACGCACGGGCTCGTCGACGCCTCGATCAAGCGCTCGCGCACCGGCCTTCGCGCCGTCGCCTTGGCGTTACTCGTGCTCGCGCTCACCGCCGGCGTCCAAGCGGTCGTCTTCGCCGCTTCGGGCAGCGTCGCTCTGCTCGCCGACCTGATCCACAACACCGGCGACGCAGCGACCGCCATCCCGCTCGGGATCGCCTTCGCGCTGCGAAGCGCCAGGGCGGAGCGTTGGGCGGGGCTTGCGGTCGTCGCGGCGATCTTCGTCAGCGCCTGCGTCGCCGGCTACGAGGCAGTCGACCGATTGGTCTCTCCCCGCGACGTCGAGAACCTGGTGCCGCTCGCGGCGGCTGGGGCACTCGGCTTCGCGGGCAACTGGGTCGCGGCCCTCATTCGCACCCGTGCCGGTCGGCGCCTCGAGAGCGCGGCCCTTGTGGCCGACGGCGACCATGCCCGCGCCGACGCCTATGTCTCGCTGGGCGTCGTGGCAAGCGCTGGGGTGGTCGCGCTGGGCCTTCCCCTTGCCGATCCGCTCATCGCACTCGCGATCTGCGGGGTCATCCTGCGAATCACCTGGCAGTCTTGGCGAACGGTACGCGGGCGGGGTCACCCACACCAGGCGGTCTAGTGGTAGGAGGGCCTGTCCGCGCGCGGCCGTACCATCGTGCCGATGGCTGAGGTCGACTGCGCGCGCAACCCGGTCGAGGTCGAATACAGAGCGGTCGCGACCCGAGTCGTCGAGCAATGCGAGCGAGCAGAGCTCTTGCGCGCCCTCGCCGACCAGCTTTGAGGGGAACGCCGCGCGCGACGAGCATCTGCTCGAGGAGCTAGCGGCGCTGCTCGGTCGCGCCGCCCAACTGCGACTGGAGGACCTCGCTCGCCGTCTGCGTGGTCGGCGGCTCCACGAGGTCGCGATGGAGATACTTCGCCGTGAAGTCGGTCCTGGCGCGCCCATCCTACAAGGAGTGGTACGGGCTCATCGAGTCGGAGGGCGAGATCCTGTCGCTACGTTCCTCGCACAGGTGCATCGCTGCGATGACCTGGAGCGCATTGGCCGGCGCACCGGGCGCTTTCAACTGGTCGCCTGATCGATAGCCCTAACCCAGGAGGCCGCCGACCTACTGCACGTCTCGCGGCCGCACCTCGTCAAGCTGCTTGATGAGGGAACAATCCCGCACCACAAGGTCGGCACGCACCGTCGCGTACGCATCGAGGATGCCCTCAACTACCGCGAGCGCCGCGCGGCCACACGCCGCGAGAAGCCAGATGAGCTGACGCGACTGTCGAGAACCTGGAGCGCGGCTACCAGTAGCCCTCCCGCGTCTCGGCCGCCAGGGCTCGACCTCTACGCCCTCGGCGCGGATTCCGGCAGGGTCAGAGCACCGAGGAGGTCGCTTCGCCTCGTTCCTGCTCCAGCAGCGTCGGATCAGGTTGCGGGGTGCAACCCGGCCAGAGTGATCGTGACGAGCCGGCGAACCGCGGCTCTGGACTCCAGGCTGCTGGCTGCCGCGAGGGCGTGCACGCAGTAGCTGGCGAGCTCGTCAGACGCGACGTCGTCCCGCAGGTCGCCCGCCTCTGTGGCCTCGGTAAGCAGGTCTCGAATCATCTTGATGAGCTCGTCCTGCGCTACGGCGACGTGCTCGCCTCGATGCAGGAGTGTCACGAGTCCGGTGTCGCGGTGCCCGCGAGACTCGTGGGCGATTAGGGCGTAGGCCTCCAGCACAGCTTCGAGCCGCTCGCGAGCGTCGCCGGCCTGGTCGGCGATCTCAGAGAGGCATTCGAGATGGCCGCCGACCTGACGTTCGTGCCAGGCGACCAGGATCGCCTCGACGCCAGAGAAGTACTTGTACAGCGTTCCACGTCCGATGCCGGTCTCCTCCGCGATCTGCGACATCGTCACCGACCGCAGCCCGCGCTCGGCGACCAGCGCCGCCGTGGAGTCGAGAACCGCGTCGCGCACCTCGCGGCGGTGCGCCTCGATCGTCTCGTCCCACAGCCTTGGCATCAACCCAGGATAACGCGGTGATGGCGATCCAGACAGTCTGGGTTTGACATCGACAAGCTGTCTCGTAAACTCGTCCTCCCCGGTTCCTACGCGTACGCGCGAAAGAGGAGACGCAAATGGCTGATCCGCCCAACTACTCCGACACCCGCGACTCCGGGAGGGAGCCCGGACACGAAGCGACCGCGAGCACGCCGCGCTGGGTGAAAGTGTTCGGGATCATCGCCCTCGCCCTAGCCTTGCTGGTCGGCCTCATGCTCCTCGTCGGCGGCGGCCGCCACGGCCCAGGTCGCCACGCATCCCCTGCTGACGCTGGTGGCCGGACATCGCCCCCGAGCCTCTCAGGAGTCGGTGGCGGCCACACGCTGCCGCCCGGCGACCACGCACCTCGATGACATTGACACCCGGCCTCCGCAAGTTCGCGCTGACCGCGCACATAGTCTCCTCGGTCGGCTGGCTCGGCGCGGTCGCGGGCGTCCTGGCTCTCGCCGTCGCCGGTCTGACCAGCTCGGACGCTCAGATGGTGCGCGGGGCCTATCTCGCGATGGACCTGACCGGCTCATTCGTCCTCATCCCGCTGGCTCTCGCCTCGCTGCTCACCGGGCTTCTCCAGTCACTCGGCACCAAGTGGGGCCTGTTCCGGCACTACTGGGTCCTGTTCAAACTCCTGATTGCCGTACTTGCCACCATCGTCTTGCTCCTGTACACGCAGACTCTTGGCTTCCTGGCGGGTGTGGCAGCAGACACGACGTTGCCCGACGACGAGCTCGGCGTGCTGCGGACCCCATCCGTCGTGCTCCACGCCGCCGCCGCCCTGCTGCTGCTGCTCGTAGCCGCCACGCTGTCGGTGTACAAGCCGCGGGGCATGACCCGGTACGG
>JACCTJ010000159.1 GCA_013812485.1 Thermoleophilaceae bacterium | reverse complement strand
GCTGCGGCCCTCGTCGTGGGCCGCGATGCCTCTCCGTCCGCTGAGTCGGCGGCGCTTGCCGCCGCCACGGCGCCGGCCTCCGCGCGCACCGCCACGGCGAGCACCCGCGCCGCCGCGAGCAGCTCCTCCTCCGAGTGCGACGCCATCGCCGTGAGGCGCAGCCGGGAGGTTCCCTCGGACACGGTCGGCGGTCGGATCGCCTGTCCGAACACGCCCTCCCCGAGCGCGCGCTCGCACGCGCGCACCGTCGCTGCGGCCTCGCCGACCACCAGGGGCACGATCTGCGTTTGGCCCGGCGCCACCTCGAGCCCCTCGCGGGCGAGTGCGGCGCGGAGCGTGCGCGCGTTGCGCGCGAGCGTGGCCACGCGGTCGGGCTCCGAGCGCAGGAGCTCGACCGCCGCGAGCGCCCCGGCCACCGCGGGCGGCGGCAGAGCGGTGGAGAAGATCAGCGTCCGCGCGGTGTTGACGAGGTAGCGGGCGGTTGCGTCGTCGCAGCAGGCATAGGCGCCGTAGGAGCCGAGCGCCTTGCCGAGCGTGCCCACCACGACGTCGACCTCGCCCTCGAGCCCAGCGGCGGCGACCGTGCCGCGGCCCGCGGGCCCGACCGCGCCGGTGGCGTGAGCCTCGTCGACCATGACCCGCGCGCCGTGACGGCGCGCCAGCTCGACGATCGCCGCGAGCGGCGCGATGTCGCCGTCCATCGAGAAGACGCCGTCGGTGACGATCAGGCTCGCGCGCCCGTCTGCTTCGCGCAGCCGCCACTCGAGGTGCTCGAGGTCGGCGTGGCGATAGACGAGCGTCTCGGCCCGAGACAGGCGGCAGCCATCTATGATGCTCGCGTGGTTGAGCTCGTCGGAGAGCACGACCTCGCCGGCGCCCGCGAGCGCCGAGACGATACCCGCGTTGGCCAGATAGCCCGATCCGAAGAGCACGCAGCGCTCGGAGCCCTTGAACGCCGCGAGCTCCTCCTCGAGTCGGCGGTGCACGGTCATATTCCCCGACACGAGGCGCGAGGCGCCCGCTCCGACGCCCCAGCGCAGCGCGGCCTCGGCCGCCGCCTCGCGGACCCGCGGGTGCTCGGCGAGGCCGAGGTAGTTGTTCGAGCACAGGAGCGTGACCGGGCGGCCGTCGAGCATCACGCGCGGCCCCTGTGCTCCGGAGACGGTCCGCATGCTCCGCAGGAGCCCGCGGTCCGCCAGCTCGGCGAGGCGCGACTCGAGGTCGTCCACGCCGCTACTCCGCGCGCTCGTCCGCCCCGACGTGGACGACCTGAGGCAGGGGTACGGGAGCCTCGGCCGGACGGCGCCGGTTCGGGGCGCCGTCGGGCCGAGGCGGCACCGACGTCTTGCGCTGATGGCGGAGCTGGCTCGAGGGATCCCAAAAGGGAGCGTCGGCCTGGCGGTCGACGAGCCCGTCGCCCGCGACCGCCGGCGTCTCGCCCTCGAGCCAGCCCGAGCGGTTGTCGGGACGCGGGTCAGAGCCGTTGTCGGCCTGGCGCGCAACGTTCAGGCCCAGCTCCTCGAACATGGCGCGGTCGTCGGCGGGCTCCGAGCCGAGGGTGGTCAGGAAGTTCCCCATCATCACTCCGTTGATGCCGGCGCGGACCGCCAGCGCGTGCAGCTCGGCCAGGTTCTCGACGCGCCCGCCGCACAGGCGGAAGAGCGCCTCGGGCAGAATCAGCCGGAAGATGGCGATCCACTTGACCGCCTCCCACGGGTCCATGAACTCGCGGTCGCCGAACTTCGTCCCCGCGCGGGGGTTGAGCATGTTGATCGGCACGCTCGTGGGGTCGATCTCCGCCAGCTCGAAGGCCATCTCCACCCGCTGCTCGCGTGACTCCCCGAGGTTGAGGATCCCGCCCACGCAGGTCTCGAGGCCGGCCTCGCGAACGGCGTCGATGGTCCGCAGACGGCCCTCGTAGCGGACGGTGGTCGAGACCTCGTCGTAGTAGCTCTCGGCGGTCTCCACATTGTGGTGCACGCGCTGGATGCCGGCGTCCTTGAGGGCTTGAGCCCGGCCGACCGACATGTGACCGACCGAGGCGCAGCGCTTGAGGCTCGTCTGCTCGGCCACCAGCCGGGCGCCGTCGAGGATCTTCTGGAAGTCGCGCTTCGAGAGCCCCTGGCCCTGGGTGACCATGCAGAAGCGGTGCGCGCCCGCGGCCTCGGCCGCCTTGGCGTGCTCGAGGATCTCCTCGGGCGACATCATCGCGTGCATGGGCGTGTCGGCGTCGGCGAACCGCGACTGGGCGCAGAAGCCGCAGTCCTCGGCGCAGCCGCCGGACTTCGCGTTCACGAGCGAGCACATGTCGGTGGAGTCGCCGAAGCGCTCGACGCGGGCCTGCCACGCGCGCTCGATCAGCGCCTCGATCTCGGCGTGGTCGGTGATCTCGCCGAGGGCGAGAGCTTCTTCGGGGGTGATCAGCGGCGGCAAGGCGACCTCCGTGGACGTGGAGTGCGCCCAAGCTACGGGGGCGCCCGGACAGCTTCGCCGCTCGCCGAACAGGTCCTGCCCTGGCTAGGAGCGCCCCGACACGGCCGGAACGTCCGCGAGCACGCGTCCGGTCCTTGGCTCGCGCCGGCGCATCAGCGCCCCTTCCATTCGGGCGCTCGCTTCTCGCCGAAGGCGGCAACTCCCTCGCGGAAGTCCTCGCTGCGAAAGCACGACTCGCGCAGCTCGACGAGCTCGCGCTCGAGGTCGTCGGGGAGGCGGCCGGGGTGCTCGCGCAGCGCCCGCAGGATGCGCTT
>JACCTJ010000139.1 GCA_013812485.1 Thermoleophilaceae bacterium | reverse complement strand
CTGCTGGTGACCGGCGTGGCGCCGAAGGTCGCACGTGAGCGGTCCCGCCACATGCTCGAGCGCGTGGGTCTCGCCGACCGGGGCCACCACCGCCCGGGCGAACTGTCGGGCGGCGAGCAGCAGCGCGTCACCGTGGCCCGCGCGCTGGTCGCCGAACCGGCCCTGATCTGGGCCGACGAGCCGACCGGAGCGCTGGACAGCAGGACGGCCGGCGAGATCGTCGAGCTGCTGCACGAGGTCCACGCCGCCGGACAGACCCTGGTCGTCGTCACGCACGATGAGGAGCTGGGCCGCTCCGGCCAGCGACTCGTCGAGGTTCGTGACGGTCTGGTCGTCAACGATGAGCGCCCGGCCCACGAGGTGCACCTCGCCGGTGTGGCGGTGACGTCGTGACCGCCGCCACGGTCCTCGCCGCCCTTGTCGCGCTCCTGCTTCTTCCACTGGCGGTGACGGCCTTGCGCCAGCGCACGCTGGTCACGATGGCCATGCGGAACATCCGCCGGCGGCGCGGTGAGGCCGCTCTCGTCGTCGCCGGCGCCCTGCTCGGCACGGCGATCATCACGTCGGCGTTCGTGGTCGGCGACGTCATCGAGGGATCCTTCTCCGACGCGGCACGCACGCAGTACGGGCCGGTCGACGTCGTCGTGACCACAGCCGGGGGCGCGGACATCACCGACGTCGGCAAGGCGGTCGAGGCGGCCGGCATCGACGGCATAGACGGCCTTCTGGCGACGACGACGAGCACCGGCACCCTCGAAGCGCCGCAGCATGGCGCGGCGGTGCCACAGGTGACAGTGATGGAACTCGACGTCACCGCGGCCCGCGGCTTCGGCGCGCATCCCGCGATCACCGGACTGGACACCAGCGAGCCGCTCGCCGCGGACGGGATCATCGTCAACCGGCGAACGGCCGAGCAGCTCGGCGTACAGGCCGGCGATTCGCTTCGCCTGCACGCCTACGACGCCACCGTCGACCTGAGGATCAGCCAGGTGGCCGCCGAAGTGGGACTCGCGGGCTACGCCGGGGCCATCGTGGCCCCCGACACGCTGGGCGACCTCGCGGAGCACTCGGCCATCGTCGCGGCACCACCCAGCACGCAGATGCTGATCTCCCTCGATGGCGCGGTGTTCGACACTCGCGATCTGTCGGATGGCGTCGTGACGGACCTTCGTGAGGCCGTCGCCGGGATGGCCGGCGTCCAGATCGACGCGCCGAAGGCGACCATGCTCGACTACGCGGAGAGCCAGGGCGCCGGCCTCACCCAGGTCTTCACGATGATCGGGTCGTTCAGCGTCATGGCCGGAATCCTGCTGCTGATCAACCTGTTCGTCATGCTCGCCGAGGAGCGCAAGACCGAGCTTGGGATGTTGCGCGCCGTCGGGTTTACGCGCCGGCGTCTGACCCGGGCATTTGCGATCGAGGCTTCGCTGTACGCGGTCGTAGCCGCTGCAGCCGGGGCCGTAGCCGGCATCGGCATCGGATGGCTGGTGGCAGTGGTCGCCGGCCCGATCTTCGGCGCGGCTGGTCAGGGCGCGGCCCCGCCGCTGGTGATCGAGCCGGTCAGCCTCGCAATCGGGGCGGGCACCGGACTGGTCATCTCCCTGCTGACCATCTGGGCCACGAGCCTTCGGATCGCGCGTCTGAACATCATTCGTGCCATCCGCGATCTTCCCGAGCCCAAGGTCAGCCGGGTCCGCACACGCACCCTCGTGCTGGGAGCCGTCGGCATCCTCGTGGGTGCCGCCACCGGCTTCGCGGGCTATCTGGGAGACAACGCCATCGCGTTGTCCCTCGGCGTACCGGTCGCAGCCTTTTCGGCTTCGCCGCTGTTGCGCCGACTGCTGCCGGAGCGGCCGGCGCGGCTGCTGACTGCGACGACGGTCCTGGGCTGGGGACTGGCCGTCTACCCGCTGTTTCCCGAGGTCATGGCCGCCGGCGACATGATGGTCTTCGTCGTGCAGGGCGTCGTGCTGACCGCGGGCGCCGTGTCGCTCGCGTCGAGCATCGACCGCGTGTGGGCCTTCGCCATCGACCGCCTCGCACGAGGCGGTCGGGGTCTGGCGCCGCGCCTGGGCATCGCGTACCCGCTGGCCAGACGCTTCCGCA
>JACCTJ010000132.1 GCA_013812485.1 Thermoleophilaceae bacterium | reverse complement strand
CCTGTTCGTCCGTCCCGGGCGGGCCGCCGGGCGCTTCGGACGCATCACCGTCGAGCGGGTGCTCGTGCAGAACACCCTCGTCGGCGGGCCGAGCGGCGTGGTGCGGGCCGGGACCGCCCTCGCCCGGGCGATCCAGACCGGCTACCTGCGCGCCTACGCGCTCCTGCTGCTGGTCGGCGTGTGCGCGCTCGCCCTCTACTTCCTCATCGCGAGCGGCTGAGCCGGGCGAAGCGACCATGCCCGTGCTCGACATCCCTCTCTCGATCTTCGTGGCCATCCCCTTCGCGGCCGGGCTGATCGGCCTGCTCCTGCCCGCGAAGGTCGCGCGCTGGCTTGCGCTCGCCGCCAGCGCCGCGACGTTCGCCTACGTGATCTTCATGATCGCCGACTTCGCGCCCGGCGGCTCGGGCCTGCGCTACATCACCGACGAGCCGTGGATCCCCGCGCTCGGCATCCGCTTCTCGCTCGGCGTCGACGGGCTCAGCCTGTTCCTCGTCGCGCTGACCGCCCTGCTGTGGCTGGCGGCCACGCTCGTCGCGGCGCTGCGCCCGGCCGACCGCGCGTTCGAGCGCCCGCGCGTCTTCTTCTTCCACATGGGGCTGGCCGAGACGGCGGTCCTCGGCGCCTTCGTGGCTCAGGACCTGGCCCTGTTCGTGGTCTTCTTCGACCTCATGCTGATCCCGTTCTACTTCCTGATCGGGCAGTGGGGCGGGCGCGAGCGCGTGGCCGCGACGACGAAGTTCGTCATCTACACGCTCGTCGGGTCGCTGCTCATGCTCGCCGCGGCGGTGGCGCTCGGCGTGCTCTCGACGCCCGAGGGCGGGCAGATCTCGTTTGCCCTGCCCGAGCTCGCCCAGCGCACGCTGCCCGAGGGCGCACAGATCCCCATCTTCCTCGCCTTTGCGGCGGCCTTCCTGGTCAAAGCACCGGCCTTCCCCTTCCACGGCTGGCTCGCCGACGCCTACCGGGCGACGCCGCTCCCGGTGCTCGTGCTGCTCTCGGCCGTGCTCTCGAAGGTCGGGGTCTACGGCTTCTTGCGAATCGTCCTGCCGATCCTCCCCGACGCCTCGGTGGCCCTCCAGGAGCTGATGCTGGTGATCGCCGTCTTCTCGATCCTCTACGGCTCGATCCTCGCCTTCTCCCAGGACGACGCGCGCCTGGTCGTCGCCTACTCCTCGATCGCCCAGCTCGGCTTCATCGTGCTCGGGATCTTCGCCCTCGACGACAAGGGCGCCCAGGGCGCGGTCCTCCAGATGGTGACCCACGGCCTGGTGGCCGCGGCGCTGTTCCTGATCATCGGCGTGCTGGCTACGCGCACCGACGGGTCGGACTCGCTCGCGCGCATGGGCGGGCTCGCCATGCGCGCGCCGGTGCTCGCGGCGCTGTTCCTGATCGTCTCGCTGGCCACCCTGGCCATGCCCGGCTCTCCCAACTTCGCCGGCGAGCTGCTGATCCTGTTCGGGGCCTACGAGGACAACCTCGTCTACGGGCTGGTGGCCAGCGCCGGCGTCGTGCTGGCGGCGGTCTACATGATCCGCGTCTTCCAGAAGGCGATGCACAACCGCCCCGGTCCCGAGGTCGCCTCGCGCGAGATAGGACGGGTCGACCTGGCCGCCATCGTCCCGCTAGTGGTCGTGATCCTCGGCCTCGGCGTCTACCCGCAGCTCGTGCTCGCGCGCAGCGAGCGCGACACGACGGCCCGCATCGGCGAGGCGCGCGCGCTCGCCGGCGGCACGAGCGACGCCGAGGCTCGGCCGCCGGGCGGGGTCACTCCCGGCGGCGCGACCGTTCCGGGCGAGGCGCCCGTGCGCTCGCCGTCGCGACCCGGTGGGGAGCGGCTGCGGTGACCACGCTCGCTGCCGTCTCCGGGCCCGCGATCGATGCCAAGGCGCTGTCCCCGCTCGCCGCCGTCGTGGTGGGCTCGATCGTCGTTCTCATGGCCAGCCTGGCGCGCGCCGCGCTCGTGCAGCGCGTCGTCGTCCCGGCCCTCGCCGCCGTATCGCTGCTCGCGGCCATCGGGCTGGCGATCTGGGTCTGGGAGCCGGGTCCTATGAGGCCGCTGGTCGCGGGCGCGGTCGTCTTCGACACGCTGACGCTCGTCCTCGTCCTGATCGTCGGAGCGGCGGGGCTGGCGACGATCGTCCTGTCCCTCAAGGCCCACGCCCTGAGCGAGGCCGGGGCGGGCGAGTACATGACGCTCCTGCTGGGCTCGATCGCGGGAATGATCCTGCTCGGCGGGGCCGCGAATCTCGTGACCTTCTTCCTCGGCCTTGAGCTGCTGTCGATCCCGCTCTACGTGCTCTGCGCTACCGAGCTGCGCCGGCGCGAGTCGCTCGAGTCGGGGCTCAAGTACCTGGTCATCGGCTCGCTCGGGTCGGCGACGCTGCTGTACGGGCTCGCGCTGGTCTACGGCGCCACCGGCGCGACCGACTTCTCCGCCATCGCGCGGGCGCTCGAGGGGCCGGTCTCGCCGACCGACCCGCTGTTTCTCACGGGGATAGCCCTGACGGTCACCGGACTGGCCTTCAAGGCCTCGGTCGCGCCTTTCCACCAGTGGACGCCCGACGTCTACCAGGGCGCCCCCACCCCGGTGACCGCGTTCATGGCGGTCGCCACCAAGGCGGCGGCCTTCGTGATCATCCTGCGCTTCTTCCTCGACGCCGTGCCGGCCGCGCAGCCCCAGTGGGCGCCCGCGCTGGCCGCGCTCGCGATCGCCACGATCGTCATCGGGAACGTCGGGGCGATCGCGCAGCGCTCGCTCAAGCGGATGCTCGCGTGGTCGGGCGTCGCCCAGGCCGGCTACCTGCTCGCGGGCGTCGTCGTGGGCACCCGCCTCGGGCTCGAGGCGACGGTCTTCTACCTGGTCATCTACGTGCTCATGAACGTCGCCGCGTTCGCGGTGATCATCGCCCGCGAGCGCTTCTCCGCGCACGGCGACGACCTGCGCTCGCTCGAGGGCCTCGGCCAGGCCAGCCCGCCGCTCGCGCTGGCCATGACCGTGGCCATGCTGTCGCTGGCCGGACTGCCGGGGACGGTCGGCCTGTGGGGCAAGTTCTTCCTCATCCGCGCCGGCTTCGACGGCGGCTACGGCGTGCTCGGGGTGGCCATCGTCGTGGGGTCGATCATCTCGCTCGTCTACTATCTGCGGGTGATCGCCACGATGTGGTTCGGACCCGTCGAGATCAGGTTGCCGGCGCCGGCGGCGCGGCACGCGCGGCCGGTGGGAGGGTCGTCGCCCGAGGCCGACCCGAAGGCCCAGCCCGCGGTGACCGGCGTGGCGCTCGCGTGCGCCGCGGCGACGGTGTTCTTCGGGCTCATCCCGGCGCCGCTGTTCGAGCTGGCGCGGAGTGTGGGGACGGCGCTGGGGCTCGACTAGCCACGGCGCCGCGGCTGGCGTCTCGCGCCCCCAGGTCGGTACCCTCCAAGGGCGATGAGCGACCCGTCTCTCGCCGCGGACGCACCGCTGTTCGAACGACCGCGCCTCCGCGGGGTCTCCCACAAGTGGGCGTTCTTCGCCTCCGTGTTCCTCGGTGCGCTGCTCGTGACCTTCGCCCCGTCCGCCGAAGCCCGTGTGGCCACCGCGATCTACGCGGCAGCCATGAGCGGGCTGTTCGGCGTAAGCGCGCTCTACCACCGGGTGGCCTGGCGGCCGGCGGCACGGCGCTGGATGCGCCGCCTCGACCATTCGATGATCTTCGTGCTCATCGCCGGGACCTACACGCCGTTCGGGATGCT
>JACCTJ010000090.1 GCA_013812485.1 Thermoleophilaceae bacterium | reverse complement strand
TCCTCACGGTCGGCGGGACGATCCCCGCCGACGACATTCCCGAGCTCAAGAAGCTGGGCGTCGCGGAGGTCTTCACGCCGGGCGCCTCGACGCAGGAGATCGTCGACTTCATCCGCGAGCGGGTCGGTTAGACGGGCCATGGAGGCCCACCCTGCGACTTGAGAGATGAGGGAGTGAGCGCGGCCACCTCCTCCCGGACCCGCCGCTTCCAGGCGACGCTGCGCGAAGAGTCGAACGTAACGTCGCTCGAGCTCTTCTTCGACCTCGTCTTCGTGCTCGCGCTAACGCAGTGCACGGCGCTCATGGCCAACGAGCCGACCTGGGTGGGCCTCGCCAAGGGACTGCTCCTGCTCGGCGTGCTGTGGTGGGCGTGGGTCGGCTACGCCTGGCTGACGAGCGTGGTCGATCCCGAGGAGGGCGTCGTCCGCATCGCCATGTTCGTCGCGATGGCGGCGCTTCGTAAGTGCCCTGTGCGTGCCGGAGGCCTTCGGCCGGTCGGGACTGCTGTTCGCCGGAGCCTACGGGGTGGTGCGGTTCGTCCAATTGTGGCTGATGGGCGTGGCGGGCCGCGACGACGCGGACTTCCGCCGCTCGGTGCTCACCGGGCTGCTCGGGAGCACCTCGATCGGCGTGGCTCTGCTCGTGGCGGCCGCGTTTACCGACGGAGCGCTCCAGGGCGCGCTCTGGGGGCTCGCGCTCGCGCTCGACATGGGGGGTCCCCTCCTGTTCGGTGCGGAGGGCTGGAAGCTCATGCCGAGCCACTTCGCCGAGCGCCACGGCCTGATCGTCATCATCGCCCTCGGCGAGTCGATCGTGGCCATCGGCGCGGGAGTCGAGTTCGGGATCACCGCCGGCGTGGTCGTGGCCGCGGTGGTGGGGATCGCTATCGCCGCCGCCCAGTGGTGGCTCTACTTCGACGTGGTCGCGCTCGTGGCCGAGCGGCGCCTCGGGCGGGCGGCGAAGGGACGCGAGCAGAACGAGATCGCGCGCGACTCCTACTCGTTCCTGCACCTGCCGATGGTGGCCGGCATCGTCCTTGTCGCCCTCGGGCTGAAGAAGACCCTCGGCGACGTGTCCGAGCCGCTCAAGCTCGTCCCCGCCGTGGCCGTGCTCGGCGGCACGTCCCTCTACCTGCTTGCCCACGTGGCCTTCCGGTGGCGCAACGTGCACACCCTGAGCCGGCAACGCCTCGCCTGCGCCGTCCTCTTCGTGGCGCTCGTCCCCGCGGCGCTCGAGCTGCCCGCGCTCGCCACCGCGGGCATCATCGCCGCCTTGCTGATCGCCCTAGTGACCTACGAGGCAATCCGCTTCTCCGAGAGCCGCGACGAGATCCGCCACCAGCTCGAGAGCGAAGCGGCGGCCGGCTGATCGAGGCGGCGGCTCCGGGGGGGCGGACTCCCAGGACCCGAGGAAGCTCCCAACCTTCGCGAGCCTCGCGAGTTGAAAGGGCAAGCCGGACCGGGCCGCTGGACGCGCTCGCTCGGAGGCACAAAGCCGAACGCGATCGCGGGGGTGAGTGAATCGAAGGCGACGGAACAGCAGTCGGGTGCCGCTGGGAGGCTGGATACGGAAGAGCTGGTGGAGGCGCGTGGGCGACCGGAGCCTCACCAGAGTGCGCTCGGATCGTTCAACGGAGGCGACGCAGCGCCGCCCCACCGCCGTCCTGAGGTCCGGGGCAAGTTCCTCTTCTGCGGCGACGAGAAGCTCTACGTCAAGGGCGTCACCTACGGGACCTTCAGGCCCGACGAGCAGGGGTTCGCCTTTCCGTCGCCGCTCCGGGTCGAGGGCGACTTCGCCGCCATGGCCGCCAGCGGGATCAACGCGGTCCGCACCTACACCCTGCCGCCGCGCTGGCTCCTGGACCTCGCGCTCCGCTCCGGACTCGTCGTCATGGTTGGGTTCGCGTGGGAGCAGCACGTCGCCTTTCTCGCCGACCGAGGGCGGGCGAGCGACATCGAGCGCCGCCTCCGCGAGGGTGTCAGGGCCTGTGCCGGCCACCCGGCCGTGCTGTGCTACTCGATCGGCAACGAGATACCGGGGCCGATCGTCCGCTGGCACGGCCGCCGACGCGTCGAGCGCTTCCTGCGGCGGCTCTACGACGCGGCCAAGGCCGAGGATCC